>CANRDR010000024.1 GCA_947629425.1 uncultured Bacilli bacterium
TGTTAGTAGGGGTAATAGGAGTAGTTGGTTTTACATTTGCAAGATATCAAAGTACTGCAACTGCAACACCAGCACCTAAGGTAGCAAAATGGCAAGTTAAAGTAGGTGGCGTAGATATATCGGATGGAACAACCAAAACATTTACTGCAAATATTAAATGGGAAGATAATCCAAATATATCAGGAAATGGACAAACTGTAATAGCACCAGGAAGTAAAGGAGAAGTATCATTTGATATAGATGCAACAGGTTCACAAGTTGCAGTAAAATATCAAATAAAATTAGATACAAGTGAATTAACAAATCATAAACAAATAAAAATAACAAAAATAACAGCAACACAAAATGAAGAAGTAACAACAATAAATGAAACAGAAGAATTTAATGGACTAATAAATTTAGAAGAAGTAAATAACCCAGTAACAATAAAAGTATACATAGAATGGGATCCATTAATAAATAATGAAAATGATACAGAAATGGGAGCAAATGCATTACCATTAAGTATAGGAGTATCAGTAACAGCATCACAAAAAATAAATGATACATTAGCAGAAGCAATAATAAAAAATGCAAAAGAATTAGGTGATAGGGAAGAAGGAAGAACTAAATTAGGGGATCCAGAAACAACACCAGGTGAGACTGGAAGTAGTAGTACAGAAAGAGTATTAGCATCAACTCCAGATGATTATGGTACAAGTTATTACTTTAGAGGAAATGTACAAGATAATTTTGTAAATTTTGCAGGAAAATGTTGGAGAATAGTTAGAATACAAGGAGATAATTCAGTAAAATTAATATTAGAAGATAAGAATAATTTATGTGAAAATGCAAATGGAGGACAAAATACAACAGTAGAAGGAGCAGGAAGTCAAGGGGGAGACAATGCATTTATAGGTGAAACTAATTATGGCTATAAAAATGGTGGTGTAAACAGTTCTATGTTTGATTATACTGGAAGTAGCAATGGTGCAAAAAATATGATAGATAGTTGGTTAAATGATACAAGTAATATACCAGAAAATGACCAATCAAAATTAAAGACAGAAAATTGGTGTTTAGGAAATCAAACAGACTGGTACGACTATAGCACAGGTCAACCATCAACCAGTTATAGTAGTGGAGTATATTCAGAAACATATAAAAGACTAAAGGGATTAGGAAACACACAAATAAGTGTAACCTTAAAATGTAATGGAAGTCATGATGAAAAAGTAAGTGATATAGGAGGATTGTTAACAGCAGATGAGGTAACACTAGCAGGATATAAAGCTGGAATATATGTATATTCATCTTATTTATATGTTTATAATTATAATTGGTGGTTAGCAACTCCGGCGTATCGTTATTCTAGTAATGATGATGCCTTCTATGTTTGCGGTGCGGGTATCGTCAACTACTATGTAAACAGTACTTACGCCGTTCGTCCTGCAGTGGTATTACAATCTGGCGTAGAAATAACTGAAGGAGATGGTACACAAGAAAATCCTTACACTGTTTAAAAAATACTCTATTTAACATTTACTTACATATAAAAATATAAACATTATGAATCTAAACTTAAAAAATTTTTGATTAATATAAAGATAAATGTTAAAATTATTAATGGAGGAAAAAATGGAAAAATCTAAAGTTTATTTTACAAGTGTAATCACAGATGAAAATGTAGTAAATATTTTTAAAAAATTAGGAGTAGAATTAAAAGGAAATGTTGCAGTAAAAGTACATTCTGGAGAAAAAGGTAATCAAAATTACTTAAAACCAAAATTTTTAAAACCTATAATAGATTTCGTAAATGGAACAGTAGTTGAATGTAATACAGCATATGATG
The DNA here is from genome assembly GCA_947629425.1 of uncultured Bacilli bacterium. Lineage (GTDB taxonomy): Bacteria > Bacillota_I > Bacilli_A > RF39 > UBA660 > UMGS1124. The sequence goes on from CANRDR010000024.1 coordinate 1,832, forward strand.
GTGAAAGAGATACAACAGAAAAACATAAAAAATTAATGGAAGAACATGAATGGAGTAAATATTTCAATGTTGATATAATGGATAGTGTTGAAGAAATAGAACTTCCTATACCAAATGGATTAGTTTTAAAGAAAAACTATGTTGGAAAAAATATAGAAAACTATGATTCAATGTTAGTATTATCTCACTTTAAAGGACATCCTATGGGTGGATATGGTGGAGCATTAAAACAATTATCAATTGGTGTTGCATCAAGTCATGGAAAAAGATACATTCATTGTTGTGGAAATGATGGCACTTATGAAGATATGTTTAATCAAAATCAAGAAAAGTTTTTAGAATCAATGGCAGATGCAGCAAGTAGCGTAGTAAATTACTTTAAAAACAACATTGTATATATTAACATAATGTGTAATATGTCAGTAGATTGCGATTGTTGTAGTGTTGCAGAAGATCCATGTATTAAAGACATTGGAATACTTGCATCCCTTGATCCTGTTGCAATAGACCAAGCATGTATTGATTTAGTAAAATCTTCAAATGACCCTGGACGTGATTATTTATTAGAAAGAATTAATTCAAGAAAAGGAACTCATACAATTGATAGTGCTAGCAAATTAGGTATTGGTACTAAAGAATATGAATTAATTAATATAGATTAATTTTGTCGAAGAAAAGAATATCAGTTTTATTCTTTTTTTTTTATTCATAAGTTTATTTAGGAGGACTAATATGGAACTAAATGGACTTAGTGATGACGAAGTAATAATAAATAGAAAAAAATATGGTACTAATCAAATAGAAGATACAAAATCAAATAGTTTACTTTCTTTATTTATAGAATCTTTTGGAGACCCAATAATAAAAATCTTACTTATTGCATTAGCAGTAAAAGTAGTATTCTTATTTAAAGATTTTGATTGGTTTGAAACATTAGGTATATTAATTGCAATATTTTTAGCATCTTTTATATCTTCTATAAGTGAATATGGTAGTGAAAAAGCATTTAAAAGATTACAAGAAGAAAACTTAAATATAGATATAAAAGTAATAAGAAATAAAATACTAACTAAAGTAAAGATAAATGAAATAGTTAAAAATGATTTAGTTTATTTAGAAAGTGGAGATTTAGTTCCAGCAGATGGTATTATTATTAAAGGCAATATATTTGTTGATGAATCAGCATTAAATGGGGAGAGTAGAGAAGTTGAAAAAAATACTAATAGTAAACTTTATAAGGGTAGTATTGTTTGTGATGGTACTTGTTATTTAAAAATAACTGATGTAGGTAAAAATACTATGTATGGTAATATTGAAAAAGAATTAATGGATAAAACCATAGATAGTCCACTAAGATTACGTTTACATAAACTTGCTAAAGTAATTAGTAGAATAGGATATATTGGTAGTATATTAGTAGTAATATCTTATCTATTTTCAGTTATAGTAATAGAAAATAACTATGATATAAACTTAATAATTAATACACTAACTAATCCAAAAATTATGATTGATCATTTAATATATGCTTTAACATTATGTGTAACTGTAATTATAGTTGCTGTACCAGAAGGTCTTCCTATGATGGTAGCATTAGTATTATCTAGCAATATGAAAAGAATGTTAAAAAGTAATGTATTAGTAAGAAAAATGGTAGGAATAGAAACATCAGGTAATATAAATATATTATTTACTGATAAAACAGGTACTATTACTAATGGAAAATTAAATGTAAAAAAATTAATAAATTATAAAGGAGAAGAATGTAATAAAGAAAAATATAAAAAAATATTCATAGAAAGTTTACTTTATAATAATATGAGTACATATTCTAATAATGAAGTAATTGGTGGTAATAGTACTGATCAAGCAATAATGAATTACTTAAAATTAAATAAAGTAGAAGATTATGAAATGGTATTAAATTTTAATAGTAAAGATAAATATTCAATATCTAAACTTGCTAATAAAAATATATATTATTTTAAAGGTGCTAATGAAGTTATAATTGATAAGTGTGATTATTATTTAGATGAACTTGGTTATAAACAAATATTAAGAGATAAAAATAAATTATATGATATTATTAAATCTTTAACTAAAAAAGGGTATCGTTTAATTTCTACAGCATATAAAACTAATAATTCTAATTTAAGTAATTTAGTATTTATTGGATTTGTAGTAATTAAAGATGAAATAAGAGAAAATGCTTTATATGGGGTTAATTTGGTTAAATCTGCAGGTATAAAAACTGTTATGATTACTGGAGATGATATTGATACTGCAACAAGTATTGGTCGTGAAATTGGTTTAATTACAAATGATAATGATATAGTTTTAACTAGTAGTGAATTAAATAAAATGAGTGATTTAGCAATAAAAAATATTATTGATAGATTAAAAATAGTTGCAAGAGCACTGCCTACTGATAAAAGTAGATTAGTAAAAATATGCCAAGATGCTGGCTTAGTAGTTGGAATGACTGGAGATGGAGTAAATGATGCTCCTGCATTAAAAAGAGCAGATGTAGGTTTTGCAATGGGAAGTGGTACAGAAATTGCAAAAGAATCAAGTGATATAGTTATAATGGATAATAATTTAGTTTCAATTGGTAATGCAGTATTATATGGAAGAACTATATTTAAAAATATAAGAAAATTTATAATATATCAATTAACTGTTAATTGTTGTGCATTAATATTAAGTATCGTAGGCCCAATTATAGGTATATCAACACCTATAACAGTAGTACAAATGCTTTGGATTAATATGATTATGGATACTCTTGCAGGACTTGCTTTCAGTTATGAGTCACCCTTAAATGAATATATGAAAGAATTACCAAAAAAGAAAAATGAACCAATTATTAATAAATTTATGTATTTTGAAATAATAGTAGTAGGAATATATTCATCACTATTATGTATATATTATTTATCTAGCAAATTAATAAAAAGTATATTTAGAAATAATATTTATTATATGACAGGTTTCTTTGCACTATTTATATTTATGGGAATATTTAATGCATTTAATGCAAGAACTACTAGATTAAATTTATTAAGTAATTTAAAAAAGAATAAAGTATTTATTATAGTATTTTTATGTATTAGTATAGTTCAAATGTTTTTAATATATTATGGCGGTAGTTTATTTAGAACATATGGATTATCTTTAAAAGAATTATTATTTGTGCTTATATTATCATTTACAGTAATACCAATAGATTTATTTAGAAAATTATTATTTAAAAAGAAAAAAGTTATCGATTATATTTGATAATTTTTTTATATTATATAAATAAATTGCTTTTAAAAAACAAGTTTTGAGTTATAATCTAATTAAGAACTTTAATACATGGAAGTGATTAAGCATGAAGTATGAAAAAAATGGAAAATTTTTTGCACAATTAAGAAAAGAAAAAAATATGACACAACAAGAATTAGCAGAATACTTACATTATAGTGATAAAACAATATCAAGATGGGAAAATGGAATATCTTTACCAGATAGTCTAACATTAGATAAACTATCTAATTTATATAATGTTTCAATACCAGAATTAGTTTATGGAGAAAGATTATCTAAAGAAAATAAAGTTAATATAGAAAAAACTTTAATAAAAGATTATAAATATTTATTAAATAAAAATAAAACAAATAAAAAAGTAATTTTATTATCAACTATAATAATTATATTATTAATTATACTGTTAATATTTATATATATTTATTTTAATTATATTAAAAATACTGTAAAAATATATAATTTAATTAGTACAGATAAAACTATTTCTACAGATTCAACATTAATTATTACTAATGATATATCTATTTTAAATATATCACCTATAGAAAATAGCAATAGAGAAATAATTAAATCAATTAAAATATATCAAATAATAAATAATAAAGAAAAAACAATATTGTATTCTGAAAATAAAAATAATACAATTCGTGAAAAAAATGGATTTGGAAAATATGATTTATATAAATTAGAAAAAAATGATATATATATTGATATAGAATATGAAGATAATATAAAAACAATAAAATTAAAAAAACAAATGATTTATTCAAATAAATTTATAATACCTAAAAAAATAGTAACAACATATAATGATAATAATTTAGATTATAAAGAATTATCTAAAGATTATATTAACTTTTTATTAAGTGAAGGTTTTGTAAAAAAACTTGACAGCTATGAAAAAACTGAAAAAAATATTAATATTACTATAAATAAATATTATATACTTTTAATATTTGATAATGGAAAAATAAATTTAAATTATATTAATAATAAAGAATATATACCAATAACTTATAATGGTATAAATAAAGATGAAATATTTTACTTAAAAGAAAATGAAATAAAAAATTGTAAAAAAGAAAAATGTAGCAACTCAAAAGATTATGCAATGTATGTTAATTATTATATGAAAAAATATAATGAATTAAATTCTTAATAATAATAGAGTACTCTCACGTATATGAGAGTATTTTTATTTATTTTTTATTATATAATTTTTTTAAAAGAAAAGAGGTTTATATGAAATTAATAAATGCAAATAAAAAGTTTATTTTAAAAAATGAAGAAATTACTATTTTAAATAATGTTTCAATTGAATTTAAAAAAGGTACAATGTATTTAATTACAGGACATTCTGGTAGTGGAAAAACTACATTAATTAATATTTTAGGTTTAATTGATAAATTAGATACTGGAAAATTATTAATAGATAACATTGATATAAATAATTTAAATAATAAAGAAATAGTAAATATAAGAAAAGAAAAAATAGGTTTTATATTTCAAGATTATTGTTTAAATGAATATTTAACTGCAAAAGAAAATATAATTGTTCCTATGCTTGTAAATAAAAATATTAAGAGTAAAGATAGAAATAACATAGCGATTAATTTATTAGAACAATTCAATCTTTCAAATCGTGCTAATCATTTACCAAAAAAATTATCAGGAGGAGAAAAACAGAGAGTTTCTATTGCAAGAGCATTAGTAAATAATCCTAAATATTTAATATGTGATGAACCTACAGGTGCATTAGATAAAAAAAATGAACGTATTGTTTTTGAATATTTAAAAAAATTAGCAAAAAGTGGAATATGTGTAATTGTAGTAAGTCATAGTAATGAAATAAAAAAATATGCTGATAAGACTTATATATTAGAAGATGGAATAATTAGTGAGGTTAAAAATGAAGATAATTGATTGTTTTAAAACAAGTATAATAGAAATAAAAAGAAATTTTAAATACTTATTCATGTTTTTTATTAGTTTCTTTTGTTTAGTTATTTTAATTATTTCACTAACTATCTCTTTTACTTATAAAAATAGAATAAATACAAATAAAAAATATAATCCATTATTAAATATGGTTAGTGTAGATTTTGATTTTGAAAATATTAAAGAAGAAGATATTCTTGATAAAATAAATAAGTTAAAAAAGATAAATCATGTTACATCAATTATTCATCAAAAATATTATAATTCAGGAGGTACAATTGATGAAGATAAACATGAAATTATTTCATTACAACCATTATCAAGTGAATGGAAATTACCATCTTCTACTTATAATAAACCACTAAAAGAAGATGAAATAATAATACCCAAAAAATTTTACAAAAAACAATATAATTGGTTAGAAGATGATATTGATGAAAAAGATATTATTGATGGAGATACTTTAGTTAATAAAACAATATCTATCTATGTAGATGTAATAGATTGTGAAAAAGGTGAAATTATAGATATTAAAAAATATGATTTAAAAGTAGTAGGAACATATGACCCGACTCCATTAGGATTAATGATGTATCATGGTTTTACATCATTAGAAACAACAAAAAAAATACATGAAGCAAGCCTTATCAATATAACATCAATTTATGAATCAAATGAAAAATATTATCTTCAAGTTGATAATTATAAAAATTTAAATTATGTTAGAAATGAAATAAAAAAACTTGGGTATACAGATACTGGTTCATTAATGTTTATTATGCCAGAATATGAAAAAACATATGCAACAACAATGTATATAATAAGTACAGTAACAATTATATTTTGTATAATAATAAAATATTTATTTAATAAAAAAATGATATTTGAAAACAAAAAATTAATAGCGTTAAATATAGTTAATGGTTATAGAATAAAAGATTTAGTTTGTATAGAGACATTTAAAAATTATATTATTGATTTTATATCACTTATTATAAATATATTTGTAGTTATATTTGCAATAAATCTTTATAATAAAAATATGCCAAAAATAGTAATGGCAGGATATGTACCTAAATTTCCTATAATATTATTCTTAATATTATTTATAGTATTATATTTAATAGAATATATAATTAATAAAATAATAATAAAAAAACTATTAAAAAATAATTTATCAAATTTATTAAATGAGGAATAGTATGCTTAATATAAAAGGTTTTTATCGTAAAAAAAGTACATATATATATTTAATAATATTTGTGATTTTAATATTTTTTATAATATATTTTAATATAAAAATAAATTCATTAAACTTAAATAAAGAATCTTATGAAAATTATTTTATAACAGATACAAATATATTAAAAAATATTAATAAAGATAATATATTATCTATAAAAAAATGCTTTTATTTAGATGATAATATAGTTATATCAATAGATAAAGAATTAAATAATAATGAAATTATACAATCTTATTTTATAGATGATAATATAGATTTTATTAAAGAAAATAATTTAAAAATAATAGATTATAATAATTCTATTTATATTAGTGAAAAAAAATTTAATGAACTTGCTAGTAAATATCAAATTTATTATAAAGTTTATTTAAAAAAGATAAAAGATTATGAAGTTTATAATGATATTATAAATAAATCAATTTATAAAAGTATTTCTATTAATTTAGAAGAAAATAAACAAATGATTAAATTCTTTAATATATATAAAATTATAGTATGTATTATATTTTTTATTATGATATTAGTAGTAATAATAAATATAATATATGATAATAAAAAATATAATAAAATGTTAAAACTATTTGGTTATAGTAAATTAAAAATAATTATAATAACTTTATTAGATATTATAAGTTTAATACTAATATGTTTAATTATAATTTTAATAATATATAGTTTATTTATGAGAGGTAAAATATGAAAAAATTAATTTTAATATTTATATTTATGTTATTAATTCCATTTACAGTAAATGCTAAAGATAATTTAGTAAAAGTATATGTATTTGGTATGACTAATGATACAAGTACTACTGATGGAATAAATGAGTTAAAAAAACTTCCTAGTTACAATAAAAAATTTAAAATAATATTTAAAGAAACATATATAAAACCTAGTGATACATACATTGGAGATTGGCCTAAAGGAAAAGATTATGATTTAGTAGAAAAGATACAAAATGTGTTTATAAAAGCAGGTCAAATAAAAAAAGATGAATATAATTTTTATCAAGCACCGTTATTTTTTATTAGTGATAACTTTTATATGAATTCTATTGAAAATGTATCTAATGCAATAGATATTGCATATAAAAATGGAGATAAAGATATTGTAGGTTGTGTAATAGATGGAAAAGAAGATTGTACTAAATTAATTAGTGAAAAAGAAAATAAAAATAATAATTATTTTAAGAAATTTATAATGTTTGTAATTTTATTTTTTATAGTTATGATTGGAGTTATATTTGTATTTATACTTAAAGATGTTTTAAAAAGGAGAAGTTATGATAGAATTAAAAAACGTATATAAATCTTATAAAAAAGATAATAAACAAATTGAAGTATTAAATAATATTAATTATAAATTTAAAGATAAAACACTTTATTATATTAATGGCAAATCTGGTGCAGGTAAAAGTACTTTAATTCAAATATTAGGATTACTATTAAATATTGATAAAGGGACTATTTTATTAAATGGTAAAGATGTTTCTAAATTAAAGGAAGATGAATTATCTGAAATTAGAAATAAAAGTATTGGTTTTGTTTTTCAATCATATTATTTAAATCCATATATGAAATCTTATGAAAATGTAATGTTACCTACTTATACAAATAAAAAAATGAATGAATTAGAAAGAAAAAATTTATCATATAAATTATTAAAACTTGTTGATTTAGAAGATAGAATTAATCATTATCCTAAAGAATTATCAGGTGGAGAACAACAGAGAGTTTCTATTGCAAGAGCATTAATTAATAATCCATCTATTATATTAGCAGATGAACCTACAGGTTCTTTAGATCCTGAAAATGAAATTATTGTGCTAAAATATTTAAAACATTTAAAAGAAATGGGCAAATGTGTAATTGTAGTAAGTCATAGTAAAGTAGTAGAAAAATATGCTGATATTACTTTAGAATTAAATAATCATAATATTGTAGAGGTAAAAAAATGAAAAATTCTTTTAAAATTGCCAAAAAGTTACTATTTAGAAATAAAATGACAAAAATAAATATAATTTTTATAACTTTAATGATGCTTTTAATGATATTTTTATTTACGTATAAAGAAACAATAAAAAACTATTTAAATAAAGATATTTATGATAGAATTTTTAACAATTATCTTGCATTTAAAGTAAGAAATGATGACAAAGATTGGACAAAAGAAGAAGTTGATGCAATGCAAGAAGAAATAAGAAAAATACCACATGTTTTGTTTACTACATATCAGTATGCCTTCGCATCCTTTTTACAAGTTCCACAATTCAAAAATGATAAAATATATGGAAATATGATAGGATATGTTGCTTCTAATGAAACATTGCCAAAAATAGTGAGTGGTACAAACTTTCCTGATGATAAGGGAAACTATTTAGTTTGTCCCGAAAATTTTTATCCTACATTCGTTGAAACGCTTAATAAAAAGTTAACAAAAGATGATAAAGTTGATTTAACAAGTTATTTAAATAAAGAAATTACTATACATTTTAGTACATATAAAAGCGTACCTAAAACTCTTGATTTTAAACTTGTTGGATTATATAAAAATAGTGATTATACATATGATGAATATACATGTTTTATAAATAGGTCCTCGATGATTAATGTTGGAAAAACATTATATGAAGGAGAGTATGACCCTATAAGACATATAGATGCAATAGATGAACAAACTAATATTTTTTATATTATAGATGATTATAAAAATGAACCTTATGTTACAAAAAAATTAGAAGATTTGGGATATATAGTGGAAGATGGATATGATTTTTCATTAGATAATTATTATAAATTAATTACAGTATTAAATATATTTATAATTTTAGTGATAGTATGTATTTTAATAATAGAAATTATATTGTTTAGAAAGATAAAAATAGAAAACGAAAATAATTTTAATTTATTACATGTATTAGGTTTCAAAAAGAAAGATATTTTTAAAGTATTTATGTTTTCTAATTTAATTCAAATATTTATATCATTAATTATTTCTGTACTTATTCTATTTATAGGATTAGGAATACTAAAATATATAATAAATATATATCCATTTATTTTTGCAAAACATAGAATATGTGTTAATTATTATTCTATATTAATAGTTGTTGTTATAACAATTATATCATCATTAATTAATTATTTTAGTATTAAAAATAAATGGAGAATTATATGAAACTACTAGTATTTAGTTCTTTTAGAGATAAAAAGAAAACTATTATATATACTTTATTAATTATATTAATATTTATATTAAGTTTGATATTATGTATAAATTATGAATATTATGATTATCAAATAAATTATATAGTGGGTGGTAAAGAAATTAATAGGGGATTAGTTTTATATTATGATAAAAATAATATAGAAAATTTTATTAATAATTTAAAATATATAGAAAGTTATGAACCATTATATAAAGAATCAAAAATAAAAAATAATAATACTACTTATTTAATTAATTCTAATTTTCAAAAGGAAATAGTTTATGGAAGAAATATAAAAAAAGATAATGAAATATTAGTATCTTTACTATATTTAGAAAATAATAATTTAAATTATAATGATATACTAAATACTAATATAAAATTAACAGTAAATAAAAATAATTATGATTTTAAAATAGTAGGAGTTACAAATGATAATCATGCTCATTTTTATATAAATAATAATTCATATGAAAGAATTTTAAATATAAAACCAAATAAATATTATATATTAGTAAATTCATATATAAATGTTGAACAAGTTATAAATAATATTGAAAGTAAAGATTATACTGTAGAATATTATGATTCTGGAAATTTATATGAAATAGAAGATATAAAAATTGTTAAAAAGAAGTATATATATTTATTTATATTTTTACTTATATTATTAATGTTATTCTATAAATTTATAATAAAAAATATATTTAATTCAGAAGAAAAAAATATAAGTTTATATAAATCAATAGGTTTTAAAACTAAATATATAAAAAATATTATTATAAATAAAATTCTAATAATGTTAACATATTCATACTTATTTATATTTCTTATATCATTAATAATATCAAGTATTTTAAATAAAAAGTATTTAACTTATTTTATTATTTTTAAATATATTAGTTTAATATATATTATTATGATAATCCTATTAATTTTTGAAAGTTTTAATATGAAAAAGAAAATAAAAATTATATAAAATTTAAAAAATTTATAGACAAAAAATAAAAAATTGATATATAATTTAATTAAGGTGATAGTATGAAGTTAGATAGTATAGATAATATAATAATTAATTTAGATAATAATAAAACTATCATCGCTAAAAATAATATGTTTGATAAATTATATGTTTCTAATATAGATAATAATGGAGATATAATTCCATATGATAAAATAGATGAAACACTATTAAGTAACTTTTTTATGATAAAACTAAAAAATAAAGTAATAGAATATAATTTAACTAATAAAGAATTAAAAGAAAATGCATTTAATTTAATTAAGAATAATAAATCTATAAGTAGTATAATAATAAATTTCAAAAATGGAAATTCAATTCCTTTTATAATAAGTTCAAATAATATGTTTGAAAGTTTTAAAATAAAAAATGATTTATGTATTATACAAAGTGAATATAATATAAAATATTATGAAAACTTATTTAGTTAGTTTAAAATTAAAAAAAATTATATAAATTTATAAATTTTATTGGTTTAGACATTTTTTTAATATATTTAGACACAGTAAATTAAAAAAAATATATTTTAGTTTATAATATAATCAAGTCCCTTTTTTTTAAACAGTATAATTTATATTATACTGCTTTTTATTTGATTGTTTTTTTATTATTTATTTGATACAATGTTTCATGAAAGGTGAAATTATAATGAAAATATTAAGTGTAAATGCTGGTTCATCTTCTTTAAAGTTTACTTTATTTGAGATGCCAGAAGGTAAAGAATTAATTGGGGGTACTTTTGAAAAAATAGGTTTATCAGATAGTTTTTATTCTATTAAATTAAATGGAGAAAAAAATAAATATGTTGAAAGTGTAAAAAATCATTCTGATGCTGTTAAAATATTAATAGATGAATTATTAAAAAATAAAGTTATTGAAACTTTAGATGATATTGATGGAGTAGGACATAGATTAGTACATGGTGGAGAGATATATTCTAAAAGCGTTATAATTGATGATGAAGTTATAAATGCTGTTAATGATTTATCTCCTTTAGCACCACTTCATAATCCTGCTAATTTAATAGGCGTTAAAGCATTTATGGAAGCGTTAAATGATACACCTAATGTTGGTGTATTTGATACTGCATTTCATCAAACTATGCCAAAAGAAAATTATTTATATGGAGTGCCATTAGATTGGTATAAAGAAAATAAGGTAAGAAAATATGGATTTCATGGAACAAGTCATAAATATATAACTGAAACTATGAAGAAAAAATTAAATAAAGATAATGTTAATTTGATAATATGTCATATTGGTTCAGGTGGTTCATTATGTGCTGTTAAAGATGGTGTAAGTTTTGATACAACTATGGGATTTACTCCTAATGCAGGAATAATGATGGGAACACGTTCAGGAGATATTGATTATTCATTTATTCCATATATAATGAAAGAAAGAAATATTTCTTTAGAAAGTGTAGATAATGCTTTAAATAAAGAAAGTGGACTATTAGGTATAAGTGGTGTTTCAAGTGATCATAGAGATGTAGAAGATGCCATGAAAAATGGAAATGATTGTGCTTTGCTTGCTAATACTATGTATGTAAATAGAATAGTATCTTTCATTGCTAAGTATTATGTAGAACTTAATGGTAATGTTGATGCAATAGTATTTACTGCAGGATTAGGAGAAAATGCAATAGATTTTAGACGTGAAGTAATGGAAAAATTAAAATGTTTAGGTATCATAATAGATAATGATGCTAATAATAATATTGCAGGATTTAAAGAGGTTCATGAAGGAATTATATCAACAAGTGATTCTAAGGTTTCAGTATATGTAATTCCTACTAATGAAGAATTAATGATTGCATTAGATACTTATAATTTAATAAAATAGAAGAGGTTATTCATTATGGATAAAATAATGAAACAAATAATAAAAACAATATCAAATTATAAAAATATAGTTATTGCAAGACATATAGGCCCAGATCCTGATGCTGTTGCAAGTCAAATTGCTCTAAGAGATTCTATTAAAAAAACATATCCTAATAAATCTGTTTATGCAGTAGGAAATATGGTTTCAAGATTTAAATATTTTGGTTCATTAGATAAAATAGATGATAAAACTTTAGAAAAACCATTACTAATAATATTAGATGTCCCTAATAAATCAAGAATTGAAGGAATAAATTATGAAAATTACGATTATGTAATTAGAATAGATCATCATCCAAATGTAGAAAATATTGCAAATTTAGAATTAGTAAATGAAAAAAGTAGTAGTACATGTGAATTAATAACAGAATTAATTTATAATTCTAAATTAAAAATAGATAAAGAAATAGCAGGAAATTTATTTTTAGGAATAGTTGCAGATAGTGATAGATTTTTACTTGGATATACTACTCCTAAAACATTTAAATTAGTAACTAAATTAATAGAAGATTTTAATTTAAATTTAAAAGAATTATATGATAAATTATATGAAAGACCTATAAATGAAGTTAGATTTCAATCTTATATAGCATTAAATATGACTATAACAGAAAATAATTTTGGATATATTAAATTAGATAAAAAAATTATAGAAGAATTTAACGTAGATTCGTCAAGTGCTTCTAATATGATAAATAATTTTAATTTTATAAAAGAATTATATTGTTGGGCATTTAGTAGTTATGATGAAAAAAATGAATTATATAAAATTAATATTAGAAGTAGAGGTCCAATTATAAATGATATTGCACAAAACTATAATGGTGGTGGACATAAGTATGCATCTGGTGCAAGAATAAAAGATGAAAGAGATGTAGATAATTTATTTAAAGAATTAGATTTGGCTTGTAAAAAATATAAAGATAGTCTTGAATGACTATTTTTATTTATACTAAAGTTAGTATATACTTGTAAATGATAAATATTTGTAGTATTATTTATGTAGAGTAAGAAAGTACTCAAAAATTAAAAAATTATATACGAAGGATTGAATTATATAACCAATCTCCTTCAGAAGAACATTTGTTCGCTGGGGGGGGTTATAC
>CANRDR010000025.1 GCA_947629425.1 uncultured Bacilli bacterium
TCAGAATTTTTAACACCTTCTATTTCAATAGGATTTTGATTAACTAAATAAAGTCCCATTCTTGCTCTACTAGTAGTATCTAATTCTAATAAGTTTTTATTATTATAAGTAATTTCTCCACTTAATACTTTATAAGTATCATCACCCATTAGTACTTTACATATAGTACTTTTACCTGTACCATTTAATCCCATTAATGCATGTATTTCATTATTATTTATAGTTAAATTAAAATCTTTTAATATTATTTTATCATTAGCACTTACAGTTAAGTTTTTAATTTCTAACATAATTAATTCACCAAACATATTGTACTAAATTTATTAAATATTATCAACAAAAGAAAAAAGTAATTTTTTTAATTACTTTTTATATTTATTTTTCCTCCAAAATAGGCTCCAGAATCTGCAACTTGATCAACAGCTGTTAAATTTTTATACTTTACTGTAAATGTATATGAATGTGTAGTATTTGCACTAATTGTATTTGTAACTAATGTTGTAGGGCTTGATGATGGAAATGTTGTCTCACTTTTACCACTACAAGATGATGAACAACTAAGTGTATAAACTAAATCACTTTTTCTTGTTAATGTATTAGTCACATTTTCTAATACTACACTATATGAAATTGAACCATTTCCTGTATTTTTAACTGTAAATGTTTTAGTAGCAATGGTATCACCAGGATAAAATTCTCCTGTTGTTACATTACCAGAGCCATCACCGTATTCTAAAACTAAATCTCCAGAAGTACCAGTTATATTATTAGAACTTGGTGTTCCAGAAATTGATGGAACAAAATATGCAAATGTTAGACTTATTAGTAAAATAATAATTATCGATATACCTAATATAAAAACAATTTGTCGTGCTCTTTTATCCATAAAATCACTTTCTATCTTAATTAGATTTTATCATATATTGTTTTTAACTACAACTAAAAAAGACTAAGATTTAGTCTAATAAGCATACACACCATGAATTTTTTCTAATTGTTCATTAGTTAATTCATCTATTTCCCATTTATTATCTGTTTTTGTTAAATTAAATTCTATTGTATAATCTACAGTTTTATTAACACTTTCTAATTTATCTAATTTATAATCTGTAAATAATTTAGTGTCATAAACATCATTTGTTTTAAATTCATCAGGGTTACTAGCTAAATAATCATTAGATTCTTTTTCTGCACTATAATAATCATATACAGTTATTTGAGCAGTAACAGTTGCATTGTCTCCATCTATTCTTTCATCTTTTATTTCATATTTCATATCTTTAAATTGTTTTAAATATACTTCCTTGTATCTTTTTGATTGTTCTTCTGTTAAATCAGTAGAATTAATATAATCATCTAATTCAACTACTATATCTTCATCTTGATTATTATAATTTGCAAGTAATTTTTCTACTGTACTAGTAGGTGTTGTTCCTAAACTACATGCAGTTGTAAAAAGTACTAATAAAGTGATAATAAATAGCATAAATTTCTTTTTCATATTTCTCTCCTCATATTTAATATGGGTTTATTTTTTTTATTTATACTATAAATTTTTAAATTTTTCATATAATTCATTACATTTATCTTTATCCATTTCGCTTATATTTTTACATGCATATGGTATATTTAGTTTTATATATTTTTCTTCACCTAATTTATGATATGGTAAAAAGTCTATTTTTTCTATATTTTTTATTTTTTTTAAATATTCTTTTAAAGATTTTATATATTCTATACTATCTGTTATATTAGGTACTATTACTTGTCTTATCCATACTTTTTTATTTAATTTATTTAGCTTATTAATAAATTCTTCTTGTTTATTAAAATTATTAGTTCTAGTTATTTTTAAATATCCATCACTATTAGTATGTTTTATATCAAGTAATACTAAATCAACATATTTTAAAATTTCTTCATCATAATTAGTACCTACTCCACATGTATCTAACGCTATATGAATATTTTCTTTTTTTAATTTTTTACATACAGAAACTAAAAATTCTTTTTGTAAAAGTGGTTCTCCTCCTGAAAATGTTACTCCACCAGATTTACCAAAATAAAGTCTATTTTTTAGTATTGACTCAACTAATTCTATATCAGTCATATTGTTTTTACCCTTATTCCACATTTCAGGATTATGACAATATATACATCTTAATTTACATTCATTAAAAAATACTACTGTTCTTATACCAGGTCCATCAACTGTACCAAATGATTCTATACTTGCTATACTTGATTTCATAATCTTGTATGGAATGTCCTTTTTATTACTTCTTCTTGTTGTTTTCTTGTTAATCTATTAAATCTTACTGAATAACCTGATACTCTTATTGTTAAAAGTGGATATTTTTCTGGATTTTCCATTGCATCTATTAGTGTTTTTCTATCTAATACATTTACATTTAGGTGATGTCCTCCTTTAGAAAAGTATCCATCAAGTAATGTTACTAAATTTTCTACTTTTTCTGTATCACTTTCTCCTAATGATGCTGGTATTATTGAAAATGTATTTGATATTCCATCTTTACAACATTCTTTATAATCTAATTTCGCAACTGAATTAAGACTTGCAATAGCACCTAATTCGTCTCTTCCATGCATTGGATTTGCGCCTGGTGCAAAAGGTACTCCGCTTTTTCTTCCATCAGGTGTTGCTCCAGTTTTTTCTCCATATACAACATTTGATGTAATAGTTAATACTGACATAGTAGGTTCTGCATCTTTATAGCATTTATGTTTTTTTAGTTCATTAAAGAAGAAACTTGTTATTTCTTTTGCAATATTATCTACTGCATCACAATCATTTCCATATTTTGGAAAATTTCCTTCTATTTTAAAATCAGTTATTATTCCATCTTTATCTCTTATTGGAAAAACGTTTGCATATTTTATTGCAGAAAGTGAATCAACTACAACAGATAATCCAGCTATTCCATATGCCATATATCTATGTACATCTGTATTTATAAGTGACATTAAACCTGCTTCATAAGCGTATTTATCATGCATATAATGAATTATATTCATTGCATTAGAATAAGTTCTTGCAACTATTTTTAATACTTTAAAATAATTCTTTTTAACAGTTTCATAGTTTAACACTTTATCTTTATTAAAATCTATTCCATCTAATACTTTTTCATGCTTTATTTCATCATATCCACCATTTAAGGAATAAAGTAAAGCTTTCGCTAAATTACATCTTGCTCCAAAAAACTGCATATCTTTACCTACTCTCATTGCAGAAACACAACATGCAATTGCATAATCTGAGTCAAATATAGGCCTCATTAAATCATCATTTTCATATTGTACTGCATCTGTTAAAATACTTACTTTAGCACAATATTCTTTAAATGGTTTTGGTAATTTTACGCTCCATAGTACTGTCATATTTGGTTCTGGAGATGTATCTAGGTTTTCTAATGTATGAAGTATTCTATAGCTGGTTTTAGTTACTAAAGATTTACCTTTTTTAGTTAAACCTCCTATTGAACATGTAACCCAAGTAGGATCTCCTGAAAATAATTCATCATAATCTGGAGTTCTTAAGTGTCTTACTAATCTTAATTTTATTACAAATTGATCAATTAATTCTTGTATTTCAGTTTCTGTTATTAAATTATTTTTTAAATCTCTTTCAAAATAAATATCAAAAAACGCATCTACTCTTCCTAAAGACATTGCAGCACCATTTGATTCTTTTACGCTTGCTAAATATCCTAAATAAGTCCATTCAACTGCTTCAAAAGAATTACTTGCTGGTTTAGAAATATCAAATCCATAAGATAAAGCCATTTTTTTCATTTCTTCAAGTGCTTTATATTGCATAGATATTTCTTCTCTTAAACGAATTAAATCATCAGTCATATCACCTACAAATACTTCATCCCATTCATGTTTTTTAACCTCTTCTAGTTTATCTATTCCATATAATGCAACTCTTCTAAAGTCTCCTATAATTCTTCCTCTACCATATGCATCAGGAAGTCCTGTTAATAATCCATAATGTCTCATTGCTCTTATATCTTTTGTATAAGCATCAAATACTCCATCATTATGTGTTTTTCTAAATTCATTAAAGTATTTATCTACTGTAGGATCTAATTTATAATTATATGCTTCTAATTCTTTATAAACCATACGTATTCCACCATATGGGTTTACCATTCTTTTTAAAGGTGCATCTGTTTGTAAACCAAATATTACTTCATTTTCTTTATCAATATATCCTGGTTTAAAAGAATTAATGCCTGACATATTAACTGTATCTATATCTAATACATGACGTTTTAATTCTTCTTTTAAAAGATTTAAACATTTATTCCAAACTTTTTCTGTTTTCTTAGTAGTTCCAACTAAAAAATCACTATTATCTTTATATTCTGTATAATTTTCTAAAATGAAATTTTCTACATCAATATTAGTAGTCCAAATTCCATCATTAAAACCCTTCCATTCTTTCATAACCTCACCTACTTAATGCATTATAAACTAAAACACTTACGTTTACAGTCGCTCCTACCATTGGATTATTACCCATTCCAATAAATCCCATCATTTCAACGTGTGCAGGTACTGATGATGAGCCCGCAAATTGTACATCTGAATGCATTCTTCCCATTGTATCAGTCATTCCATAGCTTGATGGGCCTGATGCCATATTATCTGGATGTAATGTTCTTCCGGTTCCACCACCACTTGCTACAGAAAAATATGGTTTTCCTTCTATAATTCTTTCCTTTTTGTAAATTCCTGCAACAGGATGTTGAAAACGTGTAGGATTTGTAGAATTACCAGTAATGGATACATCTACATTTTCATGATGCATTATTGCAACTCCTTCTCTTACATCAAATGCACCATAACATTTAACATTTCCACGTTCATTTTCACTATATTTTGTTTCTTTAACTATTTTAAGTTCATTTTTATCATAATCAAAAGATGTTTCTACATAAGTAAATCCATTTATACGACTAATTATTAATGCAGCATCTTTTCCTAATCCATTTAATATTACTCTTAATGGTTTTTTTCTTACTAGATTAGCACTTTTTGCAATACCTATTGCACCTTCCGCTGCTGCAAATGATTCATGTCCTGCTAAGAATGCAAAACACTCAGTTTCTTCATTTAAAAGTCTTGCACCTAACTCGCCATGACCTAAACCTATTTTTCTTACATCTGATACACTACCATTAAGTGCAAAAGATTGTAGGGCTTCTCCTAAATAAAGAGAAACTTTACTTGCTGATTCTGCTTTTTCTTTTAATGCAATTGCAGCACCTATCATATATGCAAAACACGCATCTTCAAAACAAATAGGTTGTATATTTTTAATTTCATTATAAATATCTAATTTATATTCATTTAATATTTCTTTTACTTCATCTATATCTTTTATATTGTATTTATGCAATAATTTATTAATATTATCTATTCTTTCATCATAATTTTCAAACATACTCTTTATTCCTCTCTAGGATCTATTATTTTTTTAGCTTCATTAAATCTGCCATATGTACCTGTTGCATCTTCTATCGCTTTCATTGGATTCATTTTTTTCTTTATATTATTCATCATTTTTCCTAAATTAACATATTTATAACCAATTATATTATCAGATTCATCTAAACCTAATTCTAAAACGTATCCTTCAGTTAATTCTAAATATCTAGGTCCTTTATTTTTTGTTGAATAAATTGTACCTACTTGACTACGTCTATTTTTTCCTAAATCTTCTAATCCAGTACCAATAGATAATCCATCTTTAGAAAATGCTGATTGACTTCTTCCATAAACAATTTGTAAAAATAATTCTCTCATTGCAGTATTAATTGCATCACAAACTAAATCAGTATTTAAAGCCTCTAATAAAGTTTTTCCAACTAATATTTCTCCTGCCATTGCAGCACTATGAGTCATACCACTACAACCTACTGTTTCAATTAATGCTTCTTCAATAATTCCATTTTTTATATTTAATGTAAGTTTACATGCTCCTTGTCTTGGTGCACACCAACCTACTCCATGAGTTAAACCACTTATATCTTTTATTTCTTTAGCCTGAACCCATTTACCATCTTCAGGAATAGGACTTGGTCCACTTTTAGCTTCATTATTTACATAACACATATTCTCTATTTCTTTATTCATATTATTACCTATCTTTCTTTTATAATTATATAATAATTTTATTTTATTTTAAATATACTTTACATTAGTTTAACCAAATAAAAAAAATAAAAACTATGTATTTATTTATTCATAATATTTTCCTTTTCTAAATAATTTTTTATCAGTTAATTTATTTATTATAAAGTTTTCAAATACTCTTCCTATTTTAGTAGATACATATTCTTTAGTACCTATAGGATTAACAAATATTGAAACAAAATTCATTCTATTACCAGTCCAAATATCATTTATTAACTCATCACCTATAACTGCTATTTCATTATCTTTAAATTTATTTATATTAAATATCTTCTTATATTTTCTTAAACTTGGTTTCATTGCTAAATAAGCTGAATCTACTCCCAATATATTTTTAAAAGGTTCAACTCTTTTTTTTATGCTGTTGCTAACTATATATATTTTAAATTTCATATCTTTTAATTCATCAAATAAATCAATTAATTTTTTATCTGGTTTATTTAATGTTAAAGGTGCTATAGTATTATTTAAATCATATATTAAACATTTTATATTATTTTTCTTTAATGTTTTATAATCAATTGTATAAATACTTTTAGAATATATATCAGGAACAAATTTTTCTATCATAAACTACACATCCTCTATTAAAAATTTTAACATAATATATTATAAAAAAAAAGAAATTATATATTTAAAATAATATTAAATTGTTAAAAAATGATGAATTTTTTTATACATTAGGCATTATTTTATAAAATATACATAATATTCAATGAAAGGTTAGTGACTTATGGAAAAAAAAGAAATATTAGAAAGTATATCTATTAGAGGCAATGGTTCAATATTTTTAGGTGTTGTAGGTGCTGTTAGAACTGGAAAAAGTACATTTATAAAAAAAGTTATTGAAAATTTAGTAGTCCCTAATATAGAAGATGAGAATGAAAAGAAAATTTGTTTAGATGAAATACCACAATCATCTGCTGGAAAAACAATTATGACTACTGAACCAAAATTTGTTCCTTCAAATGGTGCTAAAATAAAAATAGATGATTTTGTTACAAATATTAAACTTATTGATTGTGTAGGTTATGTAGTAGATGGTGCAAGTGGCTTTCAAGATGAATTAGGTAATCCTAGATTAGTTAAGACTCCATGGTATGAAGATGAAATACCTTTTGTAGAAGCCGCTGAAATCGGAACAGAAAAAGTTATTAAAGATCATTCAACAATTGGTATTGTAGTAACTACTGATGGTTCTATAGGAACATTAGGTAGAAATGAATATATACAAGCTGAAGAAAAAGTTATTACTGAACTTAAAAGTTTAAATAAACCATTTATTGTAATATTAAATAGTACTCATCCTAATAGTGATGCAACAAAAAATATTGAAAGAGAATTATCTAAAAATTATGATGTTCCAGTACTTCCAATAGATATAGAAAATATGAATGAAGTTGAAATGTATTCTATATTAAAAAGTGCATTATATGAATTTCCTGTAACAGATGTATCTATAAATGTACCAGAATGGATTCATGTATTAGATAAAAATAATGAAATAAAAAAACATTATGTTTCAAAAATTAAAGAATGTATTTTAAATGTAGAAAAATTAAAAGATGTAGATAATATGATAGAATATTTTAAAGATAGTGAATATATAACTGATGCATATATTAGTTCAGTATCTCCTTCTACAGGTGTTGTTACACTTAATTTAAATAGTAGTGATGAGTTATATAATGAAACATTAAAAACTATTATGGGTGATGTTGATTTAACTAAAGCAGGTTTAATTAAAATATTCTCTGATTATTCTAGCAACAAAGATGAAACAGAAAGTATTAAATCAGCCCTTAAAATGGCAAAATCAACTGGATATGGTATAGTATATCCATCTCTAAAAGATATGAAATTAGAAACACCTGAAATAATTAAACAAGGTAGCAGATACGGAGTTAAATTAAAAGCAGTTGCAAGTAGTATTCATTTATTGAAAGTTGATGTAGAAAGTTCTTTTGAACCTATAATTGGTACAGAACTTCAAAGTAAAGAATTAATAGACTATATTATGAAAGATTATGAAACAGAACCTGCTAATATTTGGAAAAGTGAAATATTTGGTAGAAGTTTAGATGAAATAGTTAAAGAAGGAATACAAGCAAAACTTTCAATGATGCCAGAAAGTACACGTTATAAACTTGCAACTACTGCTACTAAAATAGTTAATAAGGGTTCTAATAATTTAATTGCGATTGTAATTTAAAATTAAAACAGTGAAAATAAATAGATTTCACTGTTTTTAATTAGTTTTTATCTCTTACCTTTATATGTACTTCTCTTAATTGTGCTTCACTTACTATAGTAGGTGCTCCCATCATTAAATCTGCCCCACTTGCACTCATTGGGAATGCAATAGTTTCTCTTATATTTTCTTCATCTAAAAGCATCATAATCATTCTATCTATACCAGGCGCCATTCCAGCATGAGGTGGTGCACCAAAACTAAATGCTTGATATAATCCTTTAAATCTAGATTTTAAATCATCTTCAGTATATCCTGCTATACTAAATGCTTTTTTCATAATATTTAAATCATGATTTCTAACTGCTCCACTTGCTAATTCTACACCATTTAATACAAAATCAAATTGATTTGCAACAATTTCATCTGGATTTAATTTTTCTAAAGACCCAAGTCCACCTTTTGGCATACTAAATGGATTATGCGTAAAATCAAATTTTTCTTCTTCTTCATTCCATTCATACATTGGAAAATCATTTACTATACAGAATTCAAATACATTTTTATCTATTAAATCTAAACGATGACCTAATTCATCTCTTATTAATCCTGCTAATTTACAAGCATTTTTTCTATCTGCTATAAAAAATAATACAGAATCAGGTACTAAATTAGCTTTTTTAATTAAGTCTTCTCTTTCATAATCAGTTAAGAATTTATCAATAGGGCCTTTAAAAGACATATCTTCCATTACAGTAATATAACCTATTCCAGGCATACCTATACTTTTTGCATAATCTACTAAATCATTAAACCATGAATTAGATTTATTAGCGATTCCATCTACTTTAATACCTTTAACAGTTACTCCTCTAAATGGTTTAAATTCAGTTTCACTAAATTCTTCCGTTAAATCAATAAGTTCTAATGGATTTCTTAAATCAGGTTTATCTGTACCATATTTTTCCATAGATTCTTTATAACTAATTCTTTTAAATGGTGGTTCACTAATTTTTTTATTAGTAAATTCTTTAAAAGTATCATAGAATATTTTTTCTCCAACTTTATAAACATCTTCTTCAGTTACAAAAGACATTTCTAAATCTAATTGATAAAATTCACCATAAATTCTATCACTTCTTGCATCTTCATCTCTAAAACAAGGTGCTATTTGAAAATATTTATCAAATCCTGCAGTCATAAGTAACTGTTTAAATTGTTGAGGTGCTTGAGGAAGTGCATAAAATTTTCCATGAAATTTTCTTGATGGAACTATAAAATCTCTTGCTCCTTCAGGACTAGATGCTGTTAGTATTGGAGTTTGTATTTCTACAAAATCCATATCATTCATTTTATTTCTTAAATAATTTATTACTTTTGCTCTAAATAATATATTATTTTTTACTTTAGGATTTCTTAAATCTAAATATCTATATTTAAGTCTTACATCTTCTGATACATTAGTACTTGTTACTATTTCAAATGGTAATACATTATTTGCAAGATTTAATACTGTTAACTTATCTACTAATATTTCTATAGTACCTGTAGATATTTTTTCATTATAGTCATCTTCATCTCTTTTACGTACACTACCAGTTACAGTAATACTAGATTCTTTAGTTATACCATCAAATATAGTATCATCATTACTAACAAGTTGTACTACTCCATACATATCACGTAAGTCAACAAATATTACTCCTCCATGATCTCTTATATTTTCAACAAAACCACATGTAGTAACAGATTTACCTATATAATCTTCATTTAATTTACCTGCATAACAATTTCTATAACAATTATTCATTTTATCTCATCCTTTCTAATTCTTCTTTGATTAGTTTTAAACTAGCAGCAGGATTGGCTTGTTTATTAGTAGCAGACATTACTTTTCCCACTAAAAAGTTTGCAACCATTTCTTTTCCATTTAAATATTCTTTAACTTGTTCTGGAGATTCATCTATTATTTTTTTTACTATATTTCTTAGTTCTCCTTCATCACTTATTTGTTTAATATTTTTAGATTTTATTATTTCTAATGGATCAATATTTTTTTCCATTGCTTCATATATTATATTCTTTGCTAATTGATTAGATACTTCATTTTCTTTAACTAAATTAATAACATTTGCTAACATAGTAGGTGTAATAAATAAATCATTTATATTTATATTTAATTTATTTAAAGAACCTAATATAACTATAGTTAAATAATTTACTGCTAAATTAATATCTTTAGTATTTTTTATTACCTCATCAAAATAATTTGAAATATCTTTATCTTTGGCAAGTGTTAATGCATCTTCTAAATTTATATTTAATTCTAAATATCTTTTTATTCTTGAATATTCTAATTCTGGTATTTCTTTTCTTACAGTATCTTTATATTCTTTAGTTATTTTAACTGGTGCTAAATTTGGTTCTACAAAATATTTATAATCTACTGCATCTACTTTTTCTCTCATAGAATATGTTTTTCCATCTTCATCTATTCTACGTGTTTCTTGTATTACTTTTTCACCCTTATCGAGTATTTCACTTTGCCTTTTTATTTCATAATTTATAGCCTCTTTAACACTATTAAATGCATTTATATTTTTCATTTCTACTTTAGTACCTAATACTTTATCAGTATCTTTCATTAATGAAATGTTTACATCACAACGCATTTGTCCTTTATCGCTTTTAGCCTCACTTACACCTAAATATAAGAATATATTTCTTAATGTTTCTAAAAATGCTACTGCTTCATCTGCTGAATATATACATGGTTCTGTTACTATTTCCATTAAAGGTATTCCAGAACGATTATAATCTATTAAAGAATAGTTAGAATAATGTTCTAAAGATGCAGTATCTTCTTCTAAGTGTAATTGATGTATATCTACTGTTTTTTCTTTTCCATTTACTAGAAATGTTACATGTCCATTTCTTCCAAAAGGTTTAGTTACTTGTGTTATTTGATATCCTTTTGGTAAATCTGGATAATAGTAATTTTTTCTATCAAATATTATTTCATCTGGTGTTTCACAATTTAGTGCCATTGCTGTTTTAAGTGCTTTTCTACATGCTTCTTCATTTACAACAGGTAATATTCCAGGTAATCCCAAATCAACTGGCATTACATTTATATTTGGAATATTTGTATATGTATTTTTTGCACTTGAAAAGTTTTTTGTATTAGTTAAAACTTCACAATGTACTTCTAATCCAATTACTACTTTATACATTTTTATCACCTGCTACTTGTCCAATATATCCTAATAAATCTTCTATTTGTTTTGCTATGTTTAAAAGTTCACTATCCTTTAATATATTTGATGTAATATTTACACCTATTGGCATGCTATTTACAAACCCATAAGGTAATGTAATTGATGGAAATCCTCCAAAATTACCTATTGCCATATGATTTTCTAATATTAAATATTCATCACTTAATACATCACTTGCTTCTCCTAATTTAGGTGCAATACCGCCACTTGCTGGCATAATAAGAGCATCATATGTTTTAAATAATTCATGCATTTTATCAACAATCATTCTTCTTACTCTACATGCGTTTAAAAATAATTTATCTTGATTTTCTTTTTGTAAAACATAAGAACCAATTACAAATCTTCTTTTAATAAGTTCAGAAAATCCTTCTGTTCTTGTATTAAACATAATTTCTTCATAAGTACTTCCATCAATTCTATTTCCAAATGGAATACCTGTTAAGTTTGAATTATTGCTAGTTGCTTCAGCACAACTTATTACCATATAAGATGGATATATTGCATTTAATAAATCCTTATCTATTGATACTTCATCTACAGTTGCACCTAAAGATCTAATTTTATCTAACAATTTATTAAATTCATTTAATGTACTTTCTAAAATATCTGATTTTTTATCAAAAGTACATGCTTCTTTTATATAGAAGAATTTTTTTCCTTTAATACTTTTATCTAGATTTAATGTATAATCTAATCCATCATCTTTTAAACTAGTCATATCAAGTGGATCTTCACCCTTTAATACATTAGTAACTATTGCTGCATCTTTAACTGAACGAGTAAGAAGTGCAACATGATCTAAACTAGATGCAAATGCAAATAAACCATATCTTGATATTCTTCCATAAGTTGGTTTAAATCCTACAACCCCACCGTAAGAAGCGGGTTTTCTTACACTATCTCCTGTATCGCTTCCTATAGAAAATGGAACAATTCCAGCTGCAACTGAGGCACAAGATCCTGCAGAAGAACCACCTATTAAACGAGTTTTATCCCATGGATTTAATACAACACCAGTGTGTCCTGTTGTACCAGTTCCTCCCATTGCTAATTCATCTAATACAGTTTTTCCAACTAATACTGCACCAGCATCTTTTAATTTTTTATAAACTGTTGCATCATATACTGGAACATAATTTTTTAAAATATTACTTGATGCTGTAGTAAGTATTCCAGTTGTTGAAAAATTATCTTTTAGTGAATATGGAATATCAGTTAATATACCTTTTTTCTTTGGTCTTGATTTATATTTATCTAATATTGTAACAAATGCATTTATATCTTTTTGTGATTCTTCGGCTAATTTTTTTGCTTCATTAAATAATTCTTCACCTGTTACTTCATTATTATCTAACGCTTCTCTTAAATTTTCTATAGTAGATTTTTTATATTCCATTATTCCACCACCTTTGGTACTTTAATTTGATCTTTTACAACATGTTTAGTATTACTAACTACTTCATCTACACTTAAACTATCACTAGATTCTAAATCACTTCTTAACTTTGCTTCATATGTTATGAATGGAAAAGTCATAGGATCTACTTTTTCGATACCTTTTATATTTTCTATTAATTTCATTTGTTTTAATATAGTATCAAATTCACTTTCAAGTGTATCTAGTTCATCATCTTTCATTCTAAACATTAATTTTTCTGCATAATTTTCTAACATTTTTTTATCTATCATATATCCTCCTAATAAAAAAAGTTATGATTATTGGAACGCCTAAAATAAGCATGGTACCATCCAATTTATCATAACTGATATCTCTTTTATATAACGGTAATCCCGTTTTTTCTTACTAAAATTTTCAGAAAAAATCTCAATGGTGTTATTTTATAGTTTTATCATGTGGAATTTTCAGCAACCTACCACTCTCTTTTATGAATATTTTCTATAAAACTTGTCCACTTCATCAATTTAAAAACATATTAGTATTATATCACATAATTAAAAAAATACTACTAATTTTGTTAAATTTAATAAAATTTAATGAATACTTAAAAAATATAGTTATTTATAAATACATGTAATTATGTTATAAATTAAATGGATAGGTAAATTAAAACACATCAAGAAGAAGATTTCTTGATGCCTTCCAAATATTTTTACTTGAAAGACATTTCAAAAAACCCCCTGAGGAAAATTGAAATGTCTTATTATTTTTTTGTTATAAAAGAAAAAAACTTAATTTCTATCTACTTTATTCGATTAATTTATGTAGTAAAGCAAGTAATACATTATCGTACAAAAGTGCCAATATAATTAAAAAATTACTATAGAGAGTACAAAATTGACAAAATAAAAAAATAATATTATAACTATAAGGGAGATGAGTTACTATGGTTATAAGAGAAAAACATTTGAAAGATGTCTCAAAAAACTTCTGAAGTTGATGAGCAACCTTTGTCGGCATTTTTTAAAGAAAAATTTATATAAGTAATCTACATTAAAAAATTATGCTCATACTATAAAATAATTAAAAAAATAAATTGCATAAATAAATATGTTAAAAAAAGGAAAATGCACAATATATTAATAATAATATTGTGCATTTTTGCTAGCAAAATTAAACAACATATGGATTTTCTTGTGTTCCATCTCCACTTAGTAGTTCAATATTTGGATTTAACACTATAGATGGACGAATATCAAATTCCGTATTTATCAATACTGAAGTTAATTCTCCTTGATAAGTAGCAAAGACTGCCATCCCATTTGAAGTATAGCCAGCTGGTGTAGCTAATATTTCTATGAATGATGGTTTTAAATAATGATTAACATTTGAAAAAAATGATGTCCATCCACTACCTGCAAATGCTAATTCATCTGCTGTAAGTAATCCTCCTATATTATTTATTTTTATATCGTGATTTCCATTACATTTTAATATTGCATATGCTTCATTTAGCTTTTCATGTGTCGGTACTAATCTTTTAAAAGCCTCTGTTGGCGCATTAGTAGTATTAGAAAAATCTATTGAATTGCCTAAACACCAATCTTCAACCTTTAATTTTAATTTATTACTTTCTGATATATTATTTTTATCATTTATCCATTCATCTATGGTTTTATTTGCTCCTTTTTTATCTTCTTTTATTCCCTGTTCATTATTTTCATAATCAAACCAGTAAAGAACATCTTCTGTTTCATTAACACTGTACCCATATACTGCTTTTCCTATACTTGCATTAACTCCACCTATCGCTGTTTCACATGTTTGTGTTTTGTCATAAAGTATTAGTTTAACACTTCCATCACCTTGTATTCTTACTATCCTCCAACACATATCTGCAAAATTTACAAAATTATCTTGTACATTTCCTCTAAAATAATATGAAT
>CANRDR010000026.1 GCA_947629425.1 uncultured Bacilli bacterium
TTAATAGTTATATCTTCTTCTTTAATATTTATATTTAATAAAGTATTAATAAGAAATGCTAATAAATGTTTATTTTTTTCACTACCAAATAAAGCTTTAAACATAAAATCATATGATAATGGAACTAATTTTATTTCTTTTAATTCGGTCATTTTTTTCCTCCCTTCACTATATATATACTCTATTTTTTTGCATTTCCTTTTTTTTATTGCAATTTTTTTAAAAAAATTACAATAAATTACAAAAAATACTCTAATTTATAATTTTAGAGTATTAAATCTTAATAATATCCTCCTTGAGAATAATTATAATAACCACTTCCATATGGATATGGTCTATAAGGATAAGGATTATAAGGTTGATTTACATATACTGGTCTAGGTCTAGAAAAACCTACAATAGCACTGCCAGCAAGTCCACCTAATAAAAATGGAACAAAAAATTGTCTATCATTACCATAAGAATAATTATTATAATACATAAAAACTCCTTTCATATTACTATATGATAAAGAGTTTTTTTATTTTAGTTATAAAACCTATATAAATTAATACTAGGTCTAGATAAAAATCTTAAATTTATTCTACTAGTACCAATACCATTAGATACATATAATTTTGTTTCATCAACTTTATAATATTTATCATAATAAGTTTTAGATCCATCTGGTAATATAATAGGACCTATAAAAGGTATACGTACTTGACCACCATGTGAGTGTCCTGAAAACATAATATTAATATTTTTATCTTTAATATCTAATAAAGAATCTCCTTCATGTGATAAAACTATTCTATAATAATTATTTTCTTTATCTAAAACAGAATAATCAATTAATTTTTCAGTTAAATCAGATAAACCTACTAAAGATATTGGAGTATCATTTTCATAATAAATTAATTCTTCTTTATTTTCTAATAAATTAAAATTTCCATCTAATATTTTTTTATAATCATCTAAATTATAAACATCATGATTACCTATAACAGCATAATTACCAATTGTAGATTCTATTTTAGATAAAGCGTTTTTAATATCTTTTATTTCATTATCTTTTAATTTAATATCTTTATCAATAAAATCACCTGTAAATATAACTATATCGGGTTTTTGTTTATTTATTAAATTAATAATCTTATTTAAATATTTCATATCAACAGTTCTACCATAATGAACATCTGAAAAATGTACTATTTTTAAACCATTAAAATTATTTGGTAATAATTTATCTTCTATTTTATATTCATGTATAGTTAAACTAAATGGTTCAATGTATTTAGCATATAAAAATAATAATGCTAATATAAGTATTATATAAATCATAAATATACCCTTTCTTTTCTTATCTTTCTTTTTCATAAATCACCTATAAACCTATTAATAATATTATAACAGTTAATGTATTATGTAACATATGTGCTAATATATTAGAATAAATATTATTAGTTTTATAATATATGTAGCTAAAACAATAACCTAATATAAAATATGGAATAATATATATTAATTCTAACAAACTATTTTCTATATAAATATGCATTATAGCAAAAATAAAAGAAGATAATATTAAAAATATTTTATAATTTTTAATATTTTTTTTAAATTCTAATCTAAAACTTATTTCTTCTAATATAGGTATTATAAAACATAACATAATAGAATATATAATTTTATTATCTAATAACAAAGTTCTATTAGTCATTTCATTATTAGATATACCATTATTAAATATAACATAATTAATAATAAAATTAAATATTATCATTAATATAAAACCAATAAACCAATATTTTAATATAATAAAAATATTTTTTTTATTAAAATGTTTAAAATCATTTATAAAAATATCTTTATATTTAATAAAATAATAAATTAATAAAATAATATAAGATATAAAACATACTAATATAATTGATAGTTTTATATTAAATATTAATAATATAATATTAATAATACTAGGTAATAAAATATATAATAAAATATTTATTATAGAATTTTTCATATATATCACGATATCATTTTATCAAAATATTAATTAAAATACTAGAAATATTTTCATATATGTTGTATAATCATTTTGATAAAGTGTAAACATACGAAATAAGGTGAAAATATGAAAATGTTAAAAAGAGTAGTATTTATATTATTTATAACAATGATATTTATAAATAAAGTTGATGCTGATTGTACGTATGAAGAAAGACAAGAATTACTAAAAGAGGCTAATAATATTAATGCTTATTTTGAAGCAAATGTACCACAAAGAATATTTACATTTTATTTATATAATTTATCTGATGATTTATCTGTTGAAGTAACTAATACAATAAATGATAAAAAAATAACAATAAATAAAAATAATTTAACTAATGGTTTATATACATATAGTGAATTTGAAATAGATAAGAGTGGTATATATACTTTAAATATATATTCTAATAAAACTAATTGTTATCAAAAAAAAATAACTTCTAAAAGAGTAAAGAAAGGTATAATTAATAGTTTTGCTAATGAAGAAGTATGTAAAGGAATAGAAGAATATTATTATTGTAATCAAGTATTAGATAAAGAAATTACTTTATCAAGACAAGATGTATATGAAAAGATAGAAGATTATAAACAAGTATTAGAAGAAAAAAATAAAGTAGTAGAAAAAGAAAAATTTAGTTTGTTAAAATTTATTAAAAAATATTGGTATTTATTTATGATATTTATTGGTATTGGGGTAGGAGTTTTAATAATAATATTTATAAATAAAAAAAGAGGTGAATTAGTATAATGAAGTTAAAGAAAAGTGTTAAAAAGAAGTTATTATATTTTTTAAGTATATGTTTAATATTATATTTAGCATTTGGTTGTTTTTATTTATTTAAGCATAAAATTAAAAATAATACTGTAGAAAGTAATAAATATAAAGATAGTGTTATTCGTATACCTGATATTACATACTCTATAGACAGTGATAGTGAAATTCATTTTCAAATAAATAACAGAAATATTTATTTTGGAGAAATATGGGGACATGATGGTTATTATGGCGAAGATGGTAAAGGAAAACCAAAAGAAGATGAAAATATTAAAAATCTTGGAGGCGTTGCAAATTATCTTGCTGCTCAATTTGTAACAGATCCTAATTTAATATATTATTTAATACCACCACAAAATACTGAATTGCTTAATGCATTTAAAACTGAACTTTTGAGTCACTATAAAGAAAATTATAGTGGAACAGGAGCAGGTTGTGAGAATTCAAAATTTACCAACTGTGTTGTTGAAAAAGGCTATAAAGTAGATAGTCACCAAAATTGTCAAATTATTAATGCATTTATGAAAAAAATGGGTGGAAGTTGTTATACTTCTGAAAATGAAAAAGGAGAAGAAGAATACTATTTTACTGCTACTGGAACAAAGCATGATTTAAATGGTAATCTTATAGATGGAAAAGATTATCAAGCAGATCCCAGTTTATATGCGAAAGACTTTCAAAATGCAACAGGTATATCCATAGAAGAATTTATAACTGCTATAAAAAAAGATGGAATATGTCCTAAAATAGAAGAAGCATTAAAATCTTCTAAATTCACAAACGCTAATTTGTATAATAATAATTGCTATGACTATACACATAAACTATTAGATGAAAATGGTGAATCTACAACAACACCATGTACTGATTATAAAGACAAAGATGGAAAATATACACAACTTACTTATCATTTATATTTAAATAATAATGTTACACCATATATAAAATATCTTGGAAAAGATTATCCTATAGAAGGATTTGCTGGACTAGTTTATCCATATATTATCAGAGATGAAGAAACTCTAAATGCTGGAGTCAGCGACCATTATAGGTGTGTCGAAAATGGAAACACAGTTTCAAAAAAAATTGCAATTGAAGAAATAGCTGTTGAGGCTTGTAAATATTATCGAGATTATTTGAAACAAACAAATAGTTATGGTGATATTAAGTATTATAATACAAAGACTAAATGTCCGAATATTTTGGGAGAAACAGAGGAAAACGGAAACGCATTATCAATAAAGGCGTGTGGTCAAGGTAGAGATGATAAAGATAAAATTTTATTTTTTAATGAAGGTTTACGAAACATTCAGGGAGATTTTCCAAATGCATATATAAGTAAAGAAATAACTTTACCTCAAGGAACATTAAAATTTTCTTATAATATGAATGATGCTTCTATACATAATTCATGGGATTGTGGAGAAATAGGCATATTACAGACTTTTACAGATATAGATAATATATTGAAGGAACCTGCCAAATATTTTGCAGGACAATCAGATCCAAATTCAGAAGAATATAAACAAGATTTAGAAAAATATGAACAAGAGGTAAATCAAGGAAGAACCAATTTTTGTGAATATATGAAAAACCTATATGAAACAGGAAAATTAAAAGGCTATAATGTAGCAGAGCTTTTTACTGGTGATCCAAATGGTAACCTTGCCAATGTTTCAGAAGATCACTTTAATTGTGGTATTAAACTGAAAATTAATAAATGTACGAATAAAGCAATAGATAATCCAAATGGTAGTGGAAAAGTAGGATATTATAATCAATTGTTAGAAGCAGGTGATAAGTGTACAGATTTAACAGATGGTAATATTGATCCTAGTCTTCTTACTGAAAGTGAAGATAGATGTGTACCAAAAAAATCTAATTTAATAGGTGATACTAGTACACAGTTATTGTGGAAGGGTGAAACAAACACTCTAATGAGAAATGTTGGATTATATATTAATAAAGATGATCCAGAGGAAGAAACTAAACTTATTGTAGATGATTGTAACTTTAAGGATGATAACGACTGGGATATTAAAGAGTTTGTTAATATATTTGGTGTGGAGGCATGTGATTATTTAAGAAAAATGGTAAAAGAAGGATATCTTAGTTATTATTTAGTAAATTATGTTTCAGATGTATGCCGATTTGATAATTTAGGAGAAAATCCATCGAATAATTTAGGTGAAGGTTGTGAAGAACCAAAAGAAGTTAAAATGTTTGGTGGTAAAACAAAAGCAACTATTTATAGAAAAAATGGCTATCGCATTAGTAGCAAAGAATACAATAATTATTGTGGCTATGACTATTATTTTTCTGCTAATGGTGGAACAATGGAAGGCGAAGATTCTTGTAAAGCAGCAAGATTTGAACAATTTCTTGATAGCTATAATGCACCTAAATATAGTTTTGAAACGATAGGAAATGAAAATTATTGTGTTTATAAAGCAAAAAGTAAGACGAACTTAAGACGAGCGACTCCAAGTGGAAAAGGTATGTATCAATGCGTGCCTTCTAATAAGTTTGTTGGATGGAGTAGAGATAAAAACTGTGAAGACACAATAATTAATCCGAATGCTGATCAAAGTGTAGGTTTAGGAAAGTTAACAATTGGTAGTACATCAAACGCTGAAGGAGTTTATTATGCTTGTTATGAAACAAATTACGGAAGTTACGAAAACTGTCCTCCATTAACTGATGATTTTAGTAATTTAGTTGTTACTGATAATAAAACAAAAATAAAAAAAGAATGTAATATTGAAGACGATAATGATATGAGCAGTTTAAGGGCTGACAATGTTGTAATACGTCAAGAAGAATATAATAATGAAAATCGAGGTAATTTTCCAATAGATCCAGAAAATAAATATTGTTTTGTAAGGTGTACAGAAGAATTACATTATATTTATCCTAATGTTTTTCAAACAGTTAAAGCTGGAACATATTATGAATTTTTATATAATCCTGAAGTTGTAGGTAAAAAAGTATGTAGAAGTGCATATAGTGTAAGAGAATGGAGAGATGCTTACCAAAATGCTTTAATTGCTGAGCAAGAAGCGTATTATGATTTAGAAATAGCACAATCCAATCTTAATTATTTAGAGACGTGTAATGAAGAGAAATGTCCTACTTCAACATGTGGTTGTGATAAGGAAGGAAAAAATTGTAAAACAAAATATAAAGTAAATGGATTATTAGAGATTAGTAGTTTTGATGTAGATAATTATAAAGTTACTGACGTAGTAACCAAAGGGCTGGATCCAAAACCAACATCAACTTGTGGTGATGATAATTTTATATCAGACCTTAAGGCCGCTTATGAAGATGATATTAAAAGCTATGAAGAAGAATTAGAAAAGAAACAAACAGAAAGAGTAAAGTTAGAAAGATATAATCTTCAATGTAATACTGTATTAGATAATTATTATCAAGGTATAGAAGTTGAAAAGAATAAAAGTATAGTTCCTGAAGATGAAAGAGGAGTAGTATTTAATGATAATAGTACAAATAACGAAGATAATATAAGTCAAAATAAAAAAGATTGTGACAATGAAGGAAATTGTGTACAATATACAGTACTACCTAAAGTTTATGTTGAAAATGAAAAAAATGGAGAAATAGGCGTAAATAGAGAAAAAGGTAAGACGTCAAATTATAAAACTTTTAGTGATTTAAATAAAGAGCTTTCTAAAGTAACAGTTACTGATTCTAACGGAAATGTTACTGGTGAAACAGTGAACTTATATGAGATATCTGATTCATATTTGGATGAAGATGAATTTTATAATTTAGATCCTAAAATAGAATATTATGATCCTTTAATACATGATGAATATCAAGAACTTGAAAAAAATTTAGATGGATATTCTTATAGACTTATTAAAGATACAGGTTCATATACTGAAGAAGTTGGTGATGAACTAGAAGAAAAGGAATATCAACGAGATATATATCATGAGACTTATGAAATTAATTATGGAAATAACGCCAATGGATATACAAAAGTTGAATTTACATCAAATTATAATCAATATTTTACAAGAGAAAGTGTAAAATATATAGAATATAGACCATCTAAGTTGTATTATACAAATAGACAAAATAATATTTCTGGAGATTATACTACAACATCATGTAAAGATTGTACTAAGATAGGTTATGTTTATCCAGTACCTATAAATGGAACAGATTTAAGAAAGAAATTAGAAGAAACAAAAGTTAGCTTTAGAATAAGTGGTCAACTTGGTGATATTATAACAGAAGAAGATATAGCAAGTAATAATGTCTTTGCTTGTAATTATGATATTACTAATGATATTTTATCTGAAAGTAAAGATGATAATAATGAAACAGTATATAAATCAAATACATATATAAGACCTGTTACACCTACTAATATAGATCCAAATGATAGAAAAGGAAAAGGATTATTAGGAAGAAACTGGGCAAGCGAAAAAGGTCAAGAATTAATTAAAATAATACAAGAAAAATCAGTTGGAAATAATACATATAATCCAGAAAACTTAGAATATTCATTTACAATAGGACCTGCTGCAATAACAAATATTAGAGATTATAATACTAGACATCCTTATACAGAATTTACAAATGATACTGAAAAAGATGGATTGCATTGTAATAGTGCAGGATTAGAATGTACTAGTGATTTCTTAGAGAAAGATAATCTTGATAAACTTGGTGTAATTGTTAATAAATTTCAAAATGTATGGAAATATTATTATAATTCAGCAACAAGGTTAAATGAATGGACATCTTATAAAGATAATACTTCACCGTTCAGCGGTGCTAATGCTAAAGAAAAATATAATAAAGTTTATTCCGAAACGGGGGTATTGCCATGAAAGAGTCAATGTGGGGATATATATTAATATTATTAGGAATTGGTATAACAACAATAATGATTATGTTATCTAATATGACAACAACTAATCAGCAAGATTATTACTTATTAAAAGAAGTTACTAATGCTTCAATGTTAGATGCTATAGATTTGGGATATTATAGAGAATATGGAGAAGTAAGAGTAGATACACAAAGATTTGTAGAAATATTTATGAGACGTTTTGCAGAAAGTATATCTAAAAGTAATACATATAAAATAGACTTTTATTCAGTATATGAAAATCCACCTAGTGTTAATATAAGAGTTACTTCTAAAAGTGGACAATTTGAAATATTTGGTGATAGAACAGAAATGGATGTAATAAATTCATATGATGCAGTATTAGAATATAATAATAAAATTATTTGTGATAAAGAATTTGTATCACTTATGTATGCTGGTTCTGTTTGTGCATATAACAATTTAGACACTGACGGTTTCTGTAAAGTTACAAATTTTGCAAGATTTAATAAATACCTTAATTCAAAAGCAATGAGAAGTTGTTTTATGAATGGATTAGGATTAAGTGCTGATGATGAGGAAACATATCAAGAAATAATGCCATATATTAATTTTTTAGATGGAAAATATTTAAGATTTGTTCTTAATGAAGATGATATATCTGATTATGCTGATCAATGGCCACTTGATGATTCTAGTAAAAATGATCAAGTATATGATTATATAAAAAGTTTTGCAGATGGACCTGATGCTTGTACTTTAGATGCATTTGATGGTTTATCATCATTTATTAGTGAAGATATTAGTGAAG
Source organism: uncultured Bacilli bacterium (assembly GCA_947629425.1). Lineage (GTDB taxonomy): Bacteria > Bacillota_I > Bacilli_A > RF39 > UBA660 > UMGS1124. Next base: position 8,485 of record CANRDR010000026.1, read on the forward strand.
AAAATAGCATTAGTAATCCTATTGTAACTGATAATGAAATTCAAGCTTCATATAGTGGTGGAAGATTAAAATATAAAAAAGATTCTGTAGTATTTTCTATTTCAAAAAGAAAATTTAACGGTGTTGAAAGCAATTATTTAAGTTATTCATTAAAATATAAATGCGCAAAAGATGATAATCAAACTTCTTCATTGTATCGTGTTAAACCAACTTATAGATATAGAAATATCCTTCTTAAAAGTGACAATAGTGGTGATATTGTAGATGTTGATGATCCATTTAACATAAAAAATGATGAAGATAAAAAAAATTTCGAAAGAGCAATGAAGTTGTTTAACTGTGAATACGGTACAGGATATGGATTTGATTTATCAAATAATCAGTTTGATGGAAAAGTACAACCAAATAGCTTTAGTGGAACACTTGATAAAAATATTTATTTTAGTACTTTAGATGAATGTGGAGCCAAATATGGAAAAGATAATTGTGAAGCAAATCCTATGTCAAGTGCTAATACATGTGATCTTGGTATAAGATTTAAAGTTGCATTTGAATTAGATCCTAACAATGAAGAAGTAAAAGAAATATTAAAGAAATATGGTAGATAAAAAAACTGTATTAAATTGAGTTTATCTTATTAGATTCACATCAATTCATTACAGTTTTTTATTTTAAATCATATAAATTAATAAATATATAAAATTTATACTAGTATTTTTATAAAAAGTGTTGTATACTATAAATATCATAATAGGAGGAAATATATGAATAATTTATTAGTAAGATTAAAAAGATTTATTAGCAATAAGAATACTATTACAATACTATGTGTTTTTGCTGGTGTTGCAGTATTAATAGTTGGATATATATGGCGTGTTAATCAGGCAGTTAATCCAATAAATGTACCTTATTCGTTAGTAAGAATGGCACCAAAATCTAAGGTAGAACCTGATAATATTGGTACTATAAAAGTAAGTGGGGCTTTTGTTGAACAAACAGAGGATTTAGTAACAAGTAAACAATATATACTAAATACAGATTGGTATGTTAATTATGATACAGTAATTCCTGAAGGTGGATTATTTTATAAATCTCAATTAGTTACTAGAGATAAAATTCCAGATACTGCATGGGATGATATTCCAGATGGCGCAACTATATTTAGTTTATCAGTAAATAGTCATAGTACTTATGGAAACTCTATTATGCCAGGAAATTTCATTGATTTATACTTAAAAAGTACAGATGATGAAGGAAATGTTATTTTTGGTAAATTTATTGAAAGTATAAAAGTTTTAGCAGTTAGAGATACTTCTGGAAATGATGTTTTTGCAGATAGTCAAGCAGTAAGAAATAGTGGAGAATTACTATTTGCTGTACAAAATGACTTATTCTTACTTTTAAGTAATGCAACATTTGTAGGAGGAATAGAAATAGTACCTGTACCTAGAAATGCTGCTTACAGAGTAGAAGGTCAAAATGGAGAAACAGGAACAAGAGTTTCAAGAGAAGAATTAATTAATCATGTATTAGAAAGAGTATCAGAAATATCTGATGATATAAATTCCGGACAACTTACTGAAGGAAATATAAATAATAATACAGATGTAACAACAAATGCTGAAGGAACAACTCCTCCAACAACTACAACTGCACCAGCAAATCAAAATGGTGGAACAATAAATATACAGAATTAGGTGATTAAATGAATGATGCTGTCTTTTCACAATTAGATTTTGGACCTTTAAAAGAGTTCTTAGAAAATGATGACATAACAGACGTATCATATAGTAATGGGGGTCAAGTTTGGTTAAAATCATTAACAAAAGGAATTTACCAAGTTGATAGACCTGATATAAATAATGCTATGATGGAAAAATTAGCATTTCAATGTTCGAATGTTATGGGGAAGACATTCAATATGGCTTCTCCATTTCTAGATGCTGAAAGTGCAGAATTACGTATGAATTTCATACACGATTCAATTAGTACAAATGGTATTGCATGTGTTATACGTAAAACACCTGCAAAAATAAGATTAAATAAAGATAAATTAATTAATGAACGTTATACTACAATAGAAATACATGATTTTTTACTTAAATGTGTAGAAGGACATTGTAATATAATTGTAAGTGGAGAAACTGGTAGTGGTAAAACAGAATTAGTAAAATATTTAGCAAGTTATACAAAAGAAAATGAAAAAATAATAACTATAGAAGATACATTGGAATTACACTTAGATAAAATATTTCCACATAGAGATATAGTTGCTGTAAAAACAAATAATATAGCATCATATTCTGATGTATTAGTATCATGCATGAGGCAAAATCCTAAATGGATACTTTTATCAGAAGTACGTAGTGCAGAAGCAGTTTTAGCAGTACGTAACTCTATATCATCAGGACACAATATATTATCAACAATTCACTCAGATAAGGCTAGTGCAATTCCATTACGTATGTATTCTTTAATGGAAAGTAGTCAAGACTTAGATCAATTCTTAAGTAGTATTCATAGATATGTTCAAATTGGAGTATACGTAAAAGGTTACTTTAGTAAAGAATTAAATAGATTTCAAAGAGAAATATTTGAAGTATGTGAATTCTATGTTAATGAAAAAAATAAACCTAAATGTAATATTATATATAAAAAATTTATGAATGGACAATTTCAGTTACAAAACCCTACTAAATATTTATTAGAATATTTAAGTATTCAAGGAGTTCAATTACCAGAAGATACATTTAGAATAGGTAGTATTAATAAAGGTGAAGAAGATTAAGAGGTGATTATACATGGATTATATAGTTGAGATTGTATTAATAGTAATAATAACTATATTTGCATTAATATCAAGATTTGGTAAAAATGAAAATGTATATGGTTCTGTAAAAGGTACATTTAGCAAATTAGCATCAAAAATAATGCCATATAATTATGATGATGTTAAAAAGAAGGCTGAAGAATTAGGACAAACTTTTAATGCAAAACAATATACTTTTCAATTTGTATTATTCTTAGTAGGTGGTGGAGGTATCGCATACCTATATTTTAGAAGTTTAATATGGGCTATTTTATATGGTATTTTTGCAACTGCTTTTATACCTTATTTAACAGTTTTAAAATATCAAAGAGTATATAGTGAATATATATTTGAATGTATTCAAACTTACTGTACTAACGTTATTATGGAATTTAATACAACTCAATCTTTTGTTAAATCTCTAGAAGGTGTTGTAGAAAGTGGGATATTAGAAGATCCAATATTAACTGATGTAAGAACTATGATAGATATGTCATATAAAAATGGAACAATTGATGAAGCAATTGCATGGTTTACAAAAAAATATCCATATTATATGGTAAAAAATATGCATCAATTATTTTTACAAATAACTAATGAAGGTGCTAAAGATTCTGGTGAATCATTAGAAAATATGATGTTAGATATAGATGCTTTAGTAGAAGGTGTTTATAGAGATAAAATGGATAGAAAACAATTTTATAATAAGTTTTTAACATTTGGTATAGCATTATATTTATTAGTTATGTTAATACAATTCTTATTAGGAACACAAAATTATATGGCAATGTTAGATGAATTTTATGTACAATTTATATTACATGCAATAATATTAATTAACTCTTTCTTCTTACTTAAAGGAATAAAATTCTATAATGAAGATACGGGGGTAGAATAATATGTATATAGAAGCGGTTATAATAGTTGCATTAATATTTATTGCATTAATTGCAAATGGTAGTATAAGTATTAATAAATTTATTAAAGATAACGAAGAATATTTTAGAACAATGAAAGAAAGTGATTATGAATTCTTACTTAAAGCACGTTATGGAGATGGAATAGATTCAGATAGATTATTTTCTTTAAGAATAAGAGATGGAATGATTGCAATAGTAGTTGTAATATTCTTATTTATAAATAATTTAGATTATACAAAAATAATAATTGCAATAGTTGCAGGATTTGGTATGTTTAAATTACCATATATACAATTAAAAAGTTATTATAAAGCACATTTACATCAAATAGATTCAATGTTACCTTATTATTTAAAAAGTCTAGAAATTTTAATACAACATTATACAGTACCAGTAGCATTAGGTAAATCTTTAGAAGATGCTCCTGAAATATTTAAAGAAGGTTTAAAAGAATTATTACAAAAAATTAATGCCGGTGATAGTTCAATTGCACCATATATGGAATTTGCTAAAGATTATCCAGTAAGAGATTCAATGCGTATGATGAGACTATTATATAGATTAGGATTAGGTAGTCAAGAAAGAAAACAAGAACAATTATTACAATTTTCTAGATCAATATCAAGTTTACAACAAAAAGCAAGAGAAACAAGATATAAAAACAGACTTGAAAAAATGGAAAAGAAAACAATGACTATGTTATGTGTAACAGGTGTAGGTGTAATGTTACTATTAATTATAGCAATAATGAATATGTTTTAAAGAAATCTTTCATAATGAAATGATTTTTTTATAACTTATTTATTTAGAAAATGAATAATAGCTATAAAAATATAAAATATATTGATTTTTTAAAAGTATAATCCAATTTATATATTTTAATATTAAAATAATCTGTTATAATGAAATAGATAAAGAAAATAATACTTTAAATTATTCTTGATAGTTGATAAAAATTTATCTATGGGAGATGAAATAATGGAAGAGTCTGATGAGGAAAAACAAAAGAGTATAAACAGAATATTAATAAGTCCTGAAGAAAAATTAGAAATATTAGAATATGCAATTAGAGTAGGACATAAGAAAGATATAGAAGAAGCAAAAGAAGAAGAAAAACTAAAAATAGCAAAAAAATTATTAAAACAAAACATATCATTAGATATAATATTAAGTGCAACAGGATTAACTAAAGAAGAGATTGAAAATTTAAAATAATCAATCTTTTTTTAATTTATGTAAAAAAATTATAAAAAAATATAAAATATATCGATTTTTAAAATCTGTTTCAATTTTTGAACAGATTTTTTAAAAGTATACTCCAATTTATTAAATTGTTTATACCTTTTTAATTTTTTATATGCAAATTTTAAAAATCGATGTTTTGACTTTATAAATCATATGTTGTATATCTTACTTGAAAGGAAAGATATATATGAAAAAAGATGTTATTAAACTACCTCCAGGTAAGGTTTTTCCTGCTACTAATGATGTTGTATTTAAGAATCTAATACATAAAAATAAAGACTTTCTTGCTAAATTAATTTCTATTGTTACTAAGATAGATTATAAATATCTATTAAAAAATATATATTTATCTGATACTAATTCTTTAGATAATAATATATATAAACATCATAATAATCAAGATGTAATTGTTACTATAAATAATCTTACTATTAATATAGAAATGTCTATAGGTAATAAGAATATAAATATTAATAAAAACACAGTAACTTCTTTAAAATATGCAGGAAATATGTATAATAAAGGAGATAAATATAAAGAAGAATATATGTTTTATCAAATATGTATAGAAAATTATAATATATTTAATACAAAAGAATTAATATCAGTAGTAGCATTAACAAATATAAGTTCAGGGAATTATGAACTAAATGATGATATATTTAGAATATTCCATGTAAACTTGAAAAATATAAGTAAAGTTTGTTATACTGAATTAGATGAAGCAAACAAATTCTTTAAATTTATTTCAACAGATGATATAAAAGAATTAGAAACTTTGTCTAAAGGAGATGAAATATTGGAAAAGTCTGCTGATACAATAAAACAAATGAGTATAAATAGAATATTAATAAGTCCAGAAGAAAAGGAAAAAATATTAGAGTATTCAATAAGAGTAGGACATATGAAAGATATAAAAGAGGCAAGAGAAGAAGGAAAAGAAAAAGAAAAACAAGAAATAGCAAAAAATTTATTAAAACAAAACATATCATTAGATATAATATCAAGTGCAACAGGATTAACTAAAGAAGAGATTGAAAATTTAAAATAATCAATCTTTTTTTTATTTATGTAAAAAAATTATAAAAAAATATAAAATATATCGATTTTTAAAATCTGTTTCAATTTTTTAACAGATTTTTTAAAAGTATACTCCAATTTATTAAATTGTTTATACCTTTTTAAATTTTTGTATGCAAATTTTAAAAATCGATGTTTTGACTTTATAAAT
>CANRDR010000027.1 GCA_947629425.1 uncultured Bacilli bacterium
TAAGGTGCTTTATTATAATCAATTATCGTATTTTCTTCTATATTCAATTTAGATGTTCCATGAACAAATATTGCACCACCACGAACATTATTATAAGTAGAACTACCTTCCAATTTTCCTTTCGCTTCATTTTGTGATATTCTTGTATTTTTTATTGTACATTCTGTATTAGATAACCAAATTGCACCACCATCACCATTATTTGCAATATTATTTTTTATCTCTCCTCCAGTTATAAATACTTTAGAATTATCTACTTTTATTGCACCACCACCAAAATTTTCTGAGTGGTTATTTGTTATAGATCCTCCACTAATATTTAATGTATAACCTCCTGTAATATTAATTGCACCACCACCATAAAGTGTTGCATAGTTGTTTATAATTTCTCCACCACTTATATTAATTGTTGAAGAATTACCTTCTGTTGCAAATATAGCACCACCATATTGAGCCTTCGTATTTGTAATTTTTCCACCAGTCATATTTAATGTTCCAGCTTCTAATTTAATAGCGCCACCATTCCATTTAGATATATTATCTTTTAAAATTGCACCATCTTTTATATTTAATATACCTTTTACATATACCAAAAAATTATCACTATCAGCACTCATATTATTTCCATCTAAAATGATATTTTCTAAAGTTAATGTTGCAGATGATGGAACGTTAAATAAAGTTCCAATGTAATTTTTTGATATTGTTTTTACATCACTTTCTGATGTTATAGTAATATTTTTATTTTCTGGAATGACTACAGTTTTATTTGTTTCTAAATTATCTTTCAAATAAATTGTACCATTATCAGAAATATTTTTAATTGCATCTTCTAAAGTAGTATAAGTGTTTTGACCACTTTCATTATCAACATAAATTTTACTTTCAGCATATACATTATCAAATTGTATTAATATAGTTAATAAAATAAAAGTAAAAAATGTTTTTATTATTTTCATACAACCTCTTTATTATATTTAAATATAATATCCTTTCTATTTTAAAGTATAACATTTATAAAATTTAATATCAATTATAAATTAAAAAAAAGACATATAATGTCTAAAATTGTCAATAATAAGCATATATTTTATATTACAATTTCAGTATTAATGTCTAATTTTTATTTATCTCTTAAAATAGCTTTAAATTTGTTTTCTACCGATTTAATTATATTATTAAATATATACATTACTTCATCTTCTGTTAAAGTACGTGTATTATCTCTAAATGTTAAATTATATGCAATAGATTTTTTATTTTTATCTATTTTATCTCCTGTATATATATCAAATACTTCTATATTAGTTAATAATTTTCCACCATTTTTCTTAATAACATTTTCTATTTCTTCACTAGTTATATTTTTATCAATTATAAATGCTAAATCTTTTTCAATAGATGGAAATTTAGGTATATCTTTATATGTCATTTTATTTGAATGTATTTCTAATAATTTATCTAAATTAATTTCAAATACATATATATCTTTTTTAGTTATAGATGGATGTAATTTTCCAATAATTCCTATATTTTTACCTTGTATTATTATATTAGCACTTTGTCCTGGATGTAATTCATTAGGCAATTTTTTAGTTATATCTAAACTATATCTTCCATTATATCCTAAAAAGTATAATAATTCTTCTAAAACACCTTTAATAATATAGAAATCAACATTAACTTTTTCTATACCTAAATAATAATTACCAGACATTAAAACAGATAATTTTAATGATTCTTTATATGTATCATCTTCTTTATAAAATGATTTACCTATTTCAAATATAGATATATCAGATATATTTCTAGCATAATTATAATCATATATTTGTTTTAATGAATAAAGTAAACTATATCTTAATGTATTTTTATCTTCACTCATTGGATCTGCTAAAGTAATTTCTTGAAAATCATCAGTAGTATATTTATGTACTTCACTATTAGGTATTAATGAATAAGATAATGTTTCATTTAAACCTAAATCAGCTAATTTATGTTTTATAGCCCTTTTAGTTTTATTAAAATATCCTAATTTAGAATCAAATACAGGTAATTTACTTATTATTTTATCCATTCCATAAATTCTACCTACTTCTTCTATTAAATCTTCTTCTATTAGAATATCTAATCTTCTTTTAGGTACTATTACTTTTAATTTATTATTTGTTTTTTCTACATCAAATCCTAAATCTTTGAATATATTAATAATTGTATTTTCTTCTATATCTATTCCTAAAACTTTACTTACTTTTTCTTTTGTTACATATATTTCTTTACTATTAATATCAGTTTTATTATATTCTAAAGTACCATCTAATATAGTTGCATCAGCATATTTTTCTAATAATGCACAACTTCTTTTTATAGCCATATATGTTCTATTAGGATCAATTCCTTTTTCAAATCTATTGCTAGCCTCACTTCTTAGTATTTTTTTAGATGTTTTTCTTATTTTTATATTATCAAATATTGCTGCTTCTATAATTATATTTTTTGTAGTATTTTCTACTTCTGTAGAAAGTCCACCCATAACACCTGCAAGTCCAACAGGGCCAGATTCATTTGCAATAACTATATCAGTAGGACTTAATGTTCTTTCAATATTATCTAGTGTTGTTAATTTTTCATCTAAATTAGCATTTCTTACAATTAGTTTTTTACCTAAACTATCTGCATCATAATAATGAAGTGGTTGTCCTGTTTCTAACATAACATAGTTTGAAATATCTACTACATTATTAATTGGTCTAATACCTGATGCTATTAAACGATTTTTAATAAATTCTGGACTTTCACATATTTTTACATTTTTTACCTTTTTAGCTAGAAATAATGAACAATCATCGGTTTCAATACTTATTTCGAATTCATCTTTAATATTTTCTTTAGATGATTTAAAATCTAAATCTATATCTTTTACTTGTTTTTTATATATAGCGCCTAATTCATAAGCCATACCCATTATACTAAGTAAGTCTCCTCTGTTGCTAGTAAGTTCAAAATCGATTACTTCATCATCTAATCCTAAAGCTTTTATAGCATCCGTTCCAACAACAACGCTATCATCAAATTCATGTATACCTAATTTATCTTTATCTGTTAAGAATTTATTATCAAGACCTAATTCTGCTATTGAACATATCATTCCATTAGATTCAACACCACGTATCATACTACGTTTAATTACTCCACCAGGAAGTATTGCATCAGGTAAGGCAACTATAACTTTTATACCTTCTCTTACATTAGGTGCACCACATACAATATTAAGTACACTTCTTCCTACATCAACTTTACATACGTGTAAGTGATCACTATCAGGATGCATAGTACATTCTAGAACTTTTCCTACAACTAAATTAGTACAATTTATAAGTTTTCCTGCATAATTATATTCATTTCCAACACCAGTCATATCTTCTGCAATTTCTTCTATTGTAATTTCAGGTAAATCAATATAATCACTTACGAATTTTCTACTTAATAACATTAGTCTTCATCCTTTCTATCAAATTGATTTAAGAAACGAATATCATTTCCATAAATAGTTCTTATATCAGGTATTCCATATTTAAACATTGCAAATCTATCCATTCCTGTTCCAAATGCAAATCCTTGATATTTCTTGCTATCATAACCACACATTTCTAATACATTAGGGTGAACCATACCAGCACCTAATACTTCAATCCATCCAGTTTGTTTACATAAATTACAACCTTTTCCACCACATTTAAAACATGTTACATCAACTTCTACGCTAGGTTCTGTAAATGGAAAGTAGCTTGGTCTAAATCTTACTTTAGTTTTTTCTCCTAATATTTTTTTACAAAATAATTCTAATGTTCCTTTTAAATCAGCCATAGATATATCTTTATCAATTACTAGGCCTTCAATTTGCATAAATTGATGACTATGTGTTGCATCTTCATCTCTTCTATAAACTTTACCAGGACATACTATTCTTAATGGTCCTTTTTCTTTATTTTCTTCCATTGCTCTAACTTGTGCAGTTGATGTTTGACTTCTTATTAAGAATTTTTCATACTCATCTTTTAAATAAAAAGTATCTTGTGCATCTCTTGCAGGATGCCCCTTTGGTATATTTAATTTTTGGAAACAATTTTCATCGCTTTCTATTTCTGGGCCATCATAAACTGTATAACCCATAGATGAAAATATATCTTCAAATTCTTCTTCTATTCTAGTCATAGGATGTAATGTTCCACGTTTTATTTTTTTGCTAGGTAAAGTTATATCTATTCTTTCACTTTCTAATAAATCATTAATTTCTTTTAAGTTAATACTTTCAAATAATTTATTATATTCATTATTAAATAAATCTTTAACTTCATTAACTTTCATACCAAAATCACGTTTTTCTTCATTAGGTATTTCTTTTATTAATTTTTGTAATTCAGTTATTTTTCCATTTTTACCCATATAATTATTTTTAATGTCTTCTAATTCTTTTTTAGTATTTACATCTTTAAATAATTCTTTTACTTCTTTTAATAAATCATTTACTTTTTCATTATACATAAATTTCCTCCTATTAAAAAAACAGTGTAATCCATTAAAGGACGAAACACTGTTATTTCCGCGGTACCACCTTTATTCTAGCGTTATGCTAACTCTTTAAAATCTTAACGCGATTAAACGATTAACACTCCTATGTTGAAATTTCTTTTATATATTTCTAAATTGTTTTCAGCCAAGACAATTTTCTCTTTTTAAAAAATTTAATATAAAATACTAGACATAATCAATGTATTACGAAAGTATTTTAGCATATTGATTTATTAAATTCAATAGAAATATTTTTACTCATTATATTTTTTTCTTATATGTAGTCTTAATATTATTATTGCACATAATGTCATAATTAATATAATTAAACTCAATATATTATAAATTACTTTATCTAAGGTTTGCGGATTATCAATATTTTTATTCTCTTCTATGTTTTTATTATCTTCTGAGTTATTATTTTCTTCATTATTATCATTTTTATTATCATTTATGTCTTCTTTTAATACTCCATTTAATATATAAGGATTATCCATACTACCATCACCACTTAATATTAAAGTTCCTGGATTTAAAGAAATAGTAGGAAGGAAAAAATCAAAAATAGAACCCTCTTCACCCCCATAATGACTAGTTGAAGAGCCTAAATTATTAAATAAATCATATGAATCACCTGTTAAATTATAAAGATAAGGAGTAATTGTTGAATATAAATTTTCATTACCTGCATACATCAACTCATCTATTGTAAGACCACCAATAGGATAAGTAAGCATTCCATTTCCGATTTTACTACTTACAGTAAATCTATCTGATTCATTTGTACAATCTAATGTTGGCTTTTTTAAATTATAATATCTATTATAACCTGAAAAATATAAAGTTAATTTTGTATTAGTTAAATCTTTATCTTTATCAAACATTCCATAATCATATATACTTCTATCATTACAATAAACTGTGTCTTCTATATATTTTGTATATTGTAATAAATTATCTTTATACCAATCATCTAACATTACTTTCTCATTAGAATCAAATTCATTTTTAGTAAAAAATACACTAGCGGGATCCATTTCACCATTTTCTAAAGTTACAACATTATAAAAATTTAAATATAAATTATAAATATATGATACTTTATCACATGTATCACTATCACTTAAGCAAGTATAATGATATCTACTTGCAATTTTTTCATAATTATCTTTCCAATTATATTCGCTACTTTCTACTACATCTATCAATTTGTATTTTCCATTTTCATATATAATATCATTTCCATATTTAATATTAATTTTTTTATTATCTAATAACATTCCATCAGTAAGTTCTAATGCTAAAGAATCACTTACTAAATAATAAATTTTATTTTCACTACAATTACCATAATTATCATAAGTACATAGATATTTATCAGAAATTTTTATATTATTTCCCCATTTTTTTGCATCTTTTAAAGTATACTTACCATTAGAATATTCATAACTATCCGCATAATAGTAACTACTTTTATTATAAAAATAAGAATTATAAATTATTTTACTAAATCCATTATGTTCAGTCATATATCCTATGCTAGGATTACCATGATAATAATTTAATAAATCATCTTCTATATCACTACAAACATTTTCTTCATTTAATTTTCCAGTAATCGCTATTTTAATACCACCAGTATCAGTAGTTCTTACTATTTTCCCACAATAATTATTAAATATAATATTATTATTTGCATTTCCTCTATAATATAAAATTGGATTTTTATCATCTTTTGTATCAGATATAATAAATATCCCTTCTCCAAATTCTTGACTGCCATGTTTTGTATAATCTATATTAACAGTATTATCCATTACAGCATCTTTAAACATTTCTTCATATACTGTTTTAGCCGATACAACCATATTAAATGAAATTAGACTAATAAATAATAATAATTTTTTCATATTTATTTTACTCCTTTTATATCTTAACTAAAGTATATATTTTTTTTAGAATTTATGCAACTAAAAAAACTACTACATTTAGTAATAGTTTTATAGATTATTCACCAATTTCTATCACTTTTTTATTATCTTGTTTTTCTTCTTTTGGAATTGATATACATAATGTTCCATTATTAAATTTAGCTTGGATTTTATCAGCATCTAATTCACCAATTGAAAATGATCTTGAAAAACTTCCATATTTTCTTTCTTTTCTAATGTAATTTTTTTCTTTAGTTTCATCATCACTTTCTTTTTTAGCAGATACTGTTAGGTAACCATCTTTACATTCTATAGTGATATCTTTTTTATCAAATCCTGGTACATCCATTTCAATGTTATAAAGTCCATCCTTTTCATAAATGTCACATTTCATCATATCATTTCCTTTAGTTGAAACAAAATCATCAAAAAAATCATCTAAGAAATAACCTCTTGGTATTAAATCCATTATATATCCTTCCTTTCATACTTTAATTATAACACTATTTTAGCACTTGTCAATAGAAAGTGCTAACTTTTTTACATTATTATTATATTTATTTACAAATATTTTATACATAATTATTCTAATTTATTTTTTATTTTAACTATTATAATACCTAAACTAAAAATAATTAAACTAAGAGACCTATAAGTAAACCATGCATGTATATATGAATGATTAGTTATTAAAGTAAACCAAATTATAGGCATTAATGAAATAATTAAATAAGGTATAATTTTATTATAATTAATCATACTCTTTATATTTTTTATTACATAATAAATTAAAAGAATTAATAAAGATATTATCATTAAATAATCTATTATATTTAAACTATATTTAATATTTTCTTTTAATCCACTTAAAAAGTGTATCTTTTTATCTGTTGATGTTCTATATAAAACATTTTTAAAACCATCTAATATTACATTTTTATGTAATATTATTGATGATATAATCCATTTTAAAAACCACATTCCAGCATATCCAATAAGCCACATTAAAGAAATTTTTAATATTTTTATTATTTTTTCCTTAGTTTTTGATTTATCTAATATCATATAAAATAATAATGGATAGCCTAATGTTAATAATGGTGTTGTAAAAAAATCAAAATAACTAGTTAATATACCTATAATTAAAAAGTAATAATAAATTTTATTTTTAGTTAATTTTTTATAATAATTTAATAAAAATAAACAACTTATTAACATTATATTGTATGCAAACATATATTCTAAACATTTATATATAGTCATCGGCATCATAAAAAATATACTTAATATAAATGGTATTATATATTCTTTTAATTTATTATTATTTAATTTTAAACATATTAATAATACTAATAATGTTTCTATATAAAAATTTATTATTTTTACTTGAGATAAATTAAAAACTAATAAAAGTATTTTTAATGGAAATATATAACCATGCCAATATCTTGGATAATCTATTTGTTTCGTAGATTCATTATTTAAATATTTTTTTAATCCATTTAATGGATTTTTATCAAATAAATATTTATTACTTGCAGTAAGTTCTAACTTATTATTTCCATCTATAATTAATTCAGATAACATAAGACTATCGGTATAATAATCTAAATTAGTACTGTTTATATTTTTTAAATCATTTATATAAATATTATTTTCATCAAAATAACCAACTATATTTTTTATTACTCTATTATTGGGTATATTATATGAAATATATAATAAAGTAAAACCTATTATACTTGAAATTATTAAAATTAATATAGTTTTAAAAATAATATTACATATATTTTTCATTTAACACTCCAATTATATTTAAGCATATGATAATATTTTTTTCAATATTATTCTATTATAAAAATTGTCTTAAGATATTTTAAAATTAACAAGTATATTTAACATATAATTAAAACAAAACACATAATCTTAAATAGGTGTAAATATGTTAAAGAAAAAAGCTTTTAAAAAAATATTATTAAGTTTATCTTTCTTATTAATTATATTAATTGTACATATATTTCCAGATAAAAACGAAGAAGTAAATTCTATTACTAAAACTGATGATAAAATAAATATAATATACTTACTAGATAATAATAATTATATAGCAAGAGTAAATACAATATTAACTAGCAACAACACAATAGATAGAGTTAAAGAAATAATATCTATTTTAACAATAGATTCTAATAAATATATAAGAGAAGGTTTTACTAAAATAATACCAAAAAATACTAAATTAATAGATTGTTCTTTAAATGATAAATTATTAAAATTAAATTTTAGCAAAGAATTATTAAATGTAGATATAAATAATGAAGAAAAAATGATAGAGGCTATTGTATATTCTATGACTAATTTAGCAGATATTGAATATGTTTCTATATATGTTGAAGGTAATATATTAACTAATTTACCTAATTCTAAAAAGAAATTAAATACTATATTAGATAGAAAAATGGGCATTAATAAAGAATTTAACATTAATTCTATTAATAATACTACTAAAACTACTATATATTATTTATCTAAATATAAAGATTACTATTACTATGTACCAGTTACTAAAATAAATAATGATAATGATTTAACTAAAATAGAAATAATTATAAAAGAATTAACAAGTAGCAAAATGTTAAATACTAATTTAATAAGTTATTTAAATAATAAAACAGAACTATTATCATATAATGAAACTGATAATACATTACTTTTAAATTTTAATGATTCTATATTAGATTTAGATACTAATAATATATTAGAAAAAGTAACTTATTCTATTAATTTATCTATTAAAGATAATTATGATGTAAAAAGTGTATTATATTATGTTAATGATAAAATAATTAGTACTTTTGCTATTAATTAAATAATAATTATATAAAATCAAAAAAAGAACTTATAAATTTAAATAATATAAGTTTTTTATTTTTATAAGTGATATAATTAATATATGGTGATTAATATGTTAATAGAAAAAATAAAAAAAGAATTAAAAGAACAAAAAAATATAAAATTCAAAGGAAATATATATCATTATTCTATAGTTTTTTTTGCATATAATTCAAATAAAATTGAAGGAAGTCATTTAACAGAAGATGAAACTGAAGAAATATTTGAAACTAATTCATTTATACCTAAAGATAAGTTTGCAATTAAACTTGATGATTTAATAGAAATGAAAAATCATTTTCGTCTTTTTGATTATACTTTAGATATTATTGATGAACAATTAACAAAAGAAATAATAATTGAAATGAATAAAATATTGAAAAGAAATACATCTGATGAAGATAATCCTAGATATAATGTTGGTGGTTTCAAAGTAGTTCCTAATAAAATTGGATTAATTAATGTAATTAGTACATCTAATCCAGATGATGTAGAAAAAGATTTAGATACGCTATTAAAAGAATACAATAATTTAAAAAAAATTACTATAGAAGATATTATAGATTTCCATTATCGTTTTGAATGCATACATCCATTTGGAGATGGTAATGGAAGAGTTGGACGTATGATAATGTTTAAAGAATGTTTAAAAAACAATATTATGCCTTTTATTGTAATAGATGATGATAAACCATTTTATATGCGTGGTTTAAAAAATTATAAAGAAGATAAAATGTTTTTAATCGATACAATTAAACATGAACAAGATATATATGAAAATATTGCTAAAGATTTCTTAAATTTTAAACTAGAAGATAAATAAGTATCTTTTTTATTTTAAATAATTTCTTTAAATAATAAAATAATTGTTTTATAATATTTATAGGAGGTTTTAATATGTACTATTATAAAATGGAAAAAGATGCAAATAATGAAGAATATATAAATAAATATAAAATTATTATTGATAAAGAAGAATTAAATAAATATAAAATTATTATTGATAAAGAAGAATTAAATAAATTAAGATGGGAAGTAATAGATAATTGTAGTAATATTATTCATAAAAGTTATAGAACAACTGAAACACCTATTTATGATAAAGAACATTTTAGAAATTATAAAGAAAAGAAAGATGGTGTTTTTGAATATATTGATGCACCAGATGAAGATGCTTATTTAGTAGAATATGACTATTTAGAACATTCCATATTAATTAAATATATTGATAATCTTTTAAATGACAATTATGAAATTATAAATAAAATAAAAAAATATAATAAAAGTTTTAAAGATAATTCTAAAGATTTAAAAAAAGAAGCTGAAGATTTAGCGAATGAAATATCTTTAATTACTATTAATAATTTAGATATTAACTTAGAAGAATATATTAATAAATTAAATATTTTAAATAAAAACATACATGAACAAGAAATTTTAAAGAAAAAATATAAAACAGAAAATTTATATAAAAATAAAATACTATCTTGTATAAGTTATAAGTTTGTTAATTCATATAAAGTAAGTAGTTTACGTAATAAAATAGATAAAATAAATAAATTAAAAAGTGAATTAAATATTGAATTAAAACAATTAAAAAAATTCTTTATAGATACTAATGATTATAATTTAGATAATAAAACAAAAAAACTAATAAAAAATAATCTAGACTAAAATAGATTATTTTATTTTACCTATAAAGTATTTCTTTTTACCTTTTCTAATTATTAAATAATTATCTTCTATTAAAATACTTTTATCAATTATTTTATTCTCATCTAGAATTTTTTCTCCATTTACTGTAATACTACCACTTGTTAAAAATTCTCTTGCTTCTCTTTTACTTACTGTAATATTATTATTAACTAATATATCAATTATAGTTGTATTTATGTCAAAATCAAAATTAGGTACATCTTTTAAACCATCTTTAATTTCATCAATACTTAATTTATTTATTTCTCCACTAAATAAACATTCACTTATTTTTATTGCTTTTTCAAATTCACTTTCACCATGTATAAATTCTATTACTTCTTTTGCAAGTGTTTTTTGTGCAATACGTTTTTCTGGAGTTTCTAAATGTTTATTCATAATACTTTCAATTTCTTCTTTATTTAAAAATGTAAATCTTTTTAAATAATCTTCCATCATTACATCATCAAAATTTAATATATATTGATATAGTTCATAAGAAGATGTTTTTGTTTTATCTAACCATAATGCATTACCATATGATTTTCCTAATTTATTTCCTTCTTTATCAGTTGTTAGTGGCATACTAAAAGCATACACTTCTTTATCTTTTAATTTTCTTATTAATTCTATTCCAGTAGTTAAATTTCCCCATTGATCAGATCCACCAAATTGTAAATTTATTCCATATAATTCATTTAATTTTAAAAAGTCATATCCTTGTATTAACATATAAGAAAATTCTGCATAAGATATTCCTATATCTAATTGTCTTTTTACTAAATCTTTATTAATCATATAAGTTACATTGATATATTTACCAACATCTCTTAAAAAATCAATATAATTCATATCTTTAAACCAATCATAATTATTTACAATTGTAACATCATTACCAAATAGTTTAGTCATTTGTTCTTTAATTTTAACAAAATTTTTATCAATTACTTCTACATCTGCTTTTTCTCTTTCACCTGTACCTCTAGGATCCCCTACACGCCCTGTTGCACCACCAACTAAAATATATGGAATATGTCCTGCTCTTTTTAATCTTTCTACCATTAAAAATGTAGGAAATTGTCCTATATGTAAACTTTCTGCAGTAGGATCTGCTCCAATATAAAATTTCATTCCACCTTTATTTAATAATTCTTCTAATTCAGGACTTGTGCTATCTTTAATTAGTCCTCTCCATACAAGTTCATCATAAAATTTCATAAAATATCCTCCTATTAAAAAAATTCATATATATAAGGACGCTTTTGCGTGGTACCACCTTATTTCTATGAATTATCATACTTATTTATCTTAACGCGATTATTCGATTTAGCTCCAGGTGTGTAAAACCTTTCATCACTAACAAAAATATTATAACATATTTAAATAATTAATCAACTTGTTTTTATTTTTTCAATGTAATTGTTTATTTTTTCACTCCAAGTAGTACTAGATGCATATTTTGTATTAATTAGTTCTGGTGTTGTTAAACCTTTGCTATAATAATTATTATATAAAATATCTAAAAATCCATTAATACCTTCTTCTAATGTATTAAATTTCATATAACCATTAGTTCCTCTTAAACCACCAATATTATAGTTTTCTGTAACTAATTTACTACAATTCCAATAGCAACCTGTTTCATGTAATACAATCGCAACAGAAAGATATGGATCTAATCCAGTATTTTGATAATATGTAGCAAAATAAATACCTGTATTAGTTAAAGTTGAATTTAAATTTTTATTAAGTTTATTTACTAATTCTGTTAATGTTAAATTATCATATATTATACTTCCATCATCAACTATTTCTTTATATTCTTTATTTTTAACCTCTTCTTGTTTTGAAATAGTTTGAGAAGTAGGTTCTATTATCACTTTAGTAGTTGTTTCTTCTAATATTTTTTCTGTTGTAAATTCTGTTGTTATTATTTCTGGTGTAGTAGTTTCATATGTTTTATTTTGTATTGTTAAATCATTATATACTATATTTTTTTTAATTTCTTTATCAAAATAATTTTTATAAAAATATTTTTTTATAGATATTACACTAATTATTGATAAATAAATACCAACCGATATAATAAACAACTGTATAAACATTTTTTTCATATATTAATCACTATAATAATATATCAAATAAATTATAAATATGCAAAATTAATATTATTTCTTTTAAATACTTTTAAATTTAAAAGAAAAAAATGATGGGGTTGGGCTAACAAAATTAAACGCTGTATGGATTTTCATGTGTTCCATCTCCACTTATTAATTCTGTTTCAGGCTTTAAAACAACTGCAGGACGGACGTCATGACCGGCATTATTGTAATTATTAAAGTATCTACCACTCACATGAAAGGTTTCATCACCAGAATAATTACGATTATATGGGGTAGCTAACCACCAATCAGTGTCGTAATAATTTATCCATAAGTAACTTTTGGAACCATTACCATCTTTAAACGAACCTGCTAATTCTACTTCTTCTGCTGTTAATAATCCTCCTAAATCATTTACTCTATCGCTTTCATCTCCACATTTTAAATTATATGTTTCATCATGATTTATCTTTTTATATGATTCTGACCATGCTCCATTATTATAATCATCTGTTTCTTCCCATGTATTATATTTATACCATTTATTTTGATTGCCTAAACACCAATTTTCATTTTTTAGTTTTGCTTGATTACTTTCAGATAGTTTATTTATCCATTCGTCTATAATTTGTTTTGCACTTGTTTCATTATTTGCTTTTCCGCCTTCGTTATGTTCATAATCAAATCTTTTGCTTTTACCTTCAATCTTATAACCATATACTGCTTCCCCTATTGTTGCATTTTCTTGTCCTATACTTCCCGCTATTTGTCCTTCATATGTTGCACTTTTTGTCCCTTCTACTTCTTGACATTCATTGTCTTTATCGTCTAATATTAGTTTTACTGAACCATCGCCTTGTATTCTTACTATTCTCCAACATTTATTTGCAAAATTTATAAAATTATCTTGTACGTTGCCTTTAAAGTAATATGAGTCACCATAATCATCTTGTATCTTTTCTACAACACCTAACTTTCTTACATTTTTTATTATAACTTCCCCTAATGTATCTCTCACCTTTTGTGATATAGTTACTGATACTCCTATACTTAATGGTATATCATTACTTCCTAATTCTGTATCATTTTCATTATCTATTAGAGGATTCCATTCTATGTATACTTTTATTGTTACTGGTTTATCTACATCTGCTAAATTTATTAATCCAGCATATATTCCATTCATAATTTCTTCTGATGTAATTCCTAAATTTTCTAATATTGTTTCTTCTCCATCTTTTGGTGTTGCTGTAACTTTTGTTATTTTTATTTGTTTATGATTTGTTAAATCACTTGTATCTAATTTTATATTATACTTTACTGCTACTTGTGAACCTGTTGCATCTATATCAAATGATACTTCTCCTTTACTTCCTGGTGCTATTACAGTTTGTCCATTTCC
>CANRDR010000028.1 GCA_947629425.1 uncultured Bacilli bacterium
CTAGCGAGTAATAAATAATCCCGGTCGACAATGTTTCTCGCTTCCGGGTGGCTAGCGAGTAATAAATAATCCCGGTTGAAAATGTAGAATAACTTCATCATATGATGGAGTTTTCTTATTCTTTATGATATATTATTTATGGAGTTGACGACTATGAAAATAAAAACAGGTTATTTATATCATATTAAAGATGAGTATTTTGACGTTGTTAATGATGAAAATCTAATGCAAAATCACGAAAGAGGAAAAAAGAGACCAACTTATTTTACAATTAAAGATAAAAATATATTATGGTTTATTCCAATTAGTTCCAAGACTAATAAATATAAAAAAATAATTGCTAAAAAGACTTTAAAATATGGTTTTTGCAATACAATATTAATTGACAAAATTTTTGATGAAGATGCTGCTATACTATTACAAAATGTGTTTCCAACTTTAGAAAAATATATTGATCATGCACATACAGTAAATGGTAAACCAGCAAGAGTTTCAGAGAAATTAGAAAAAATCATACTTGAAAATTTTCAAAATTTAATGAAACTTCATAAAAGAGGAATTAAAGTTTTTTTCACAGATATAGATAAATTAAAAGAACAAATGTTAGAAGAAATAAAGTAGATTGCTATCATAATTTATTCTAATATAATTTATGTTATAATCTTATTATAGGAAGGAGTTTAGTATGAAAAAGAATAAAATTATTATTATATCTGTTATCTCTATTTTAGTACTTTTAACATCATTTTTTAGTGTTAAATATTATTTAACGAATAAAAAATTAAAAGATAATGCACCAATTTATTGTATATCAAGTTCTAAAGATGGTAAAATGGAGATATTTTTTGATTTTAAAAATGGAGAAGTTTATAGATATTCAATTATTAGTACATATAAATTAACGGATGATTTTGACATCAATAGATATAAAGAATTAACAGATAAATTTAATAATGAAAGTGAAAGTGCAATTGAGAAAGTTTATATTAAAGATAATAATTATATAATAATGGATATTTATAATATAGATTTTATGAAAGATGAAGATTTTAAAAAACTTATGTTTATATCTAAAGAAGAATTTAAATCAAAAAGTAGAAAAGAAATTAAAGATTCTGTAGTTCCAATACCTGCAGATTATGCAGAATGTATTGATTATGCTAAATAATAAAATAATACCTAGTTTTAGCTAGGTTTTATTATGCAATTATAAAAATATTTATTTTACTTGAGGCATAACTTTTCCAAATATAACTTGTTTCGATTGTGGTATTTTTTGTTCTTTACATAATTCTTCATATTTATCATCCCAAGATAATCTGTATTTTCTATTTTTATCTAAATTTAAAATATTAATATATTTTTTTATAACTTGTTCACTATTATCAATATCTTTTTGTGCTTCTATTTCTATTGCTAAACCAAAAGGATATTCATCAACTGCAATTTCAACTTCTTTATTTGAAAAAGTAGTTCTATATCTTTCATATGTTTCTATTTCTTCCATATGTAAAACATTATTAATAATAAATAATAAATTATCATATTCATTTGGTAATATATTTAATTCTATTTCTTCTTTATTTATTTCATCAGAAAAAGTATCCTTTAATCTTCTTTTCCAACTTAGTTTACATTTAGATTCATTTTCATCTTTAGTTATTCTAACTCTAAACCTTCCATCAATTTCTTTAGAATAAAAATTATATTTTTTATAACAATGATTAAATTGTGAAGTCTTTTCATATTTTCTACCATTATTAGTTAATTCTTTTATTGCACTTAATTTATTTAAAATATTTTCATATTCATTTTTTGGATAATAATATCTAACTTCATATTCCATAAACATTCTCCTTTGCATTCTTTATTATACTATTTAAGATAATATAGAGCAATTTATATTTTAATAAACATTATTATTTAAACTTTTTAGACATTTTTATTTTTTGTTCTATTAAAGATGGATTAGTTTATAGACATTCAATTATTAGGTTTTGTTATCTAAATATATATATTTAAAAATATGTTATAATAATTTTAAAAAGGAGATATTATGGGAAAATTATCAAATATGATGTATATGATTGATTTATTGAATACAGGTAATATTTATACATTAAAAGAATTATCAGAAAAAATAGGTGTCACTGAAAGAATGATAAGATATTATAAAGAAGAAATAGCTAAAAATGGTATAGCAATAGAATCATTTAAGGGCCCTAATGGAGGCTATTTTATGATAGATAAAGTAAAAAATTATATTAGTATAAATAAATATGATATACATTTATTAAATAATATTTCAAATTTTTTATCTAAAAATAATTTTAAATATTTGGATAAATATGTTGAATTTATAAATAAAGTTGAAAAGATGTATTCAATTAATGATGAAAAAAGTAAATATATTTCAAATATTGATATTTTATGCCCAGGAGTAATCGAAAAAATCATTAAAGAATCTATACAGAAATTAGATAAGATAGAAATAATCTATAATGATATAGATGGCGATAAATCTAAGCGTATTATACATCCATTACAGCTTTTTAAGTATAAAGATAACTATTATGTTACAGCATTTTGTGAATTAAGAAATGATATAAGACATTTTGAATTAAAAAGAATTATAAGTGTTAAATAAAAAAGACAAAATATTTCCAAAAATTATGTTATAATGATTCTTAAGGAGGAGTTATGGATAATTATACTTTTATAGATTTGGACGGAGTTATACTGAATTCTGAGGAAATAATGTTAGAAAGAAAATATAATTTTGGTTTATGTAATCATAAAGATAAAAATGAATTTTATAATTATTTTGAATTTACTAATAATCATCCCGAAGAATGGGATTATATAATTAGAGAAGCTAAGTCAATTAATTATTCTGTTGAAATCATTAAAGAATTGGAAAATTTAAAAAAGAAAATAGCAATTTTAACAAAAATACATACACTTTATGAAATGAAGGTTAAAGTTGAAGATTTAAGACAAAATAGAAAAATACAATGTCCTATATTTTTTGTTCCGCCAGGAATTAAAAAATACGAAATTATTATTCCTAATAATCAACTTTTAATTGATGATTCAGAAAAAAATATAAATGGTTGGATTTCTCATGGTGGCAGAGGAATTATATTCGATTCTACAATCCCTATAAATACAAATAAAAAAGTTAAAAGTTTAGATTTTTTGCTTAAGGAGTAGTAATTATGAATAATGAATTAAGATTTGAAAATTATAAAAAATCTTTAGAACAAAAATACAATGCAATATGTTTTGATATTGATGGAACTTTAACATCAAAGAATTCAAAAAATATTGATTCAAGAGCAATAAAAATGATTGCAAAATTATTAGAATATAAAATACCTGTAGTTTTTATAACAGGTCGTGGTGAAACTGGATTGATTGATTTAAAAAACGATATATATGAACCTCTTAAAAAACATAATACAGATGTGGATTTAAAAAGAGTTTATGTTTTAACTAATGATGGAGCTAGACTATTTTACAGTGAAAATGTTTTAAAGGAAGATTTTTTAAAACAAAATATATATATAACTACTAAAAATGAATTAGACGAATTATTGAAAATTAATAATTATATAATTGATTTAAATAAAAATTTAAAATACTCAAAATTTTTTAAAATAAAATATTCTAAAGATTTAATATCAAATATTATAATAAATATTAGATTAATTTTTGACAATGTCGACAATAATATTATTAATTTTGTATTTAATAATATAAAAAACATAATAAAAGATAATAATTATAATAATATTTGTATAACTAGGGGGATTTACAAAAATATAAATGTTATACAGATAGGTACGACCACTAAAGATAAAGCAATCGAAATTACTGAAAAAATAATAGGTGTTCCAAAAAACTCTATGATGAGAGTTGGAGATTGTGGAGATATTTATGGCAATGATTATTTAATGTTAAATTGCAGTCAAGGATATAGCGTAAATAAAACTAGTAATGATGAAAATGCTTGTTTTCCTATATTTGACGATAATAAAAATATTTTAAAAGGAATTGATGCTACATTATATTTAATTCAAAAAGCTAAATTATTATCAACAGTATGTTTGGAAAAAGCAGATAAAAAAAATTATACATATAATTTTGCTATGATTGAAAAAAATATAGTGTTAGGAAGGAAAAAATTATTAAATAAATATAATAATATAGTTAATCAAAATTTTAATGATATCAATGGTATAGATAGTCTATTTGATAAGGAAAGTGGGAGTATAAAAATTCCTATGTATGAATGGGAGATACTTAAAAATAATCCTTTAAAAGAATTTTGGGGATCTTGTAGTAATGAAATTTTAGAATATTCAATTAGAGATGATAATAATTATCTTTTAAGAGGATCGAACACTTACTATTATTTTCTTGCAAATAGAAATAGTATTAATAATAGAGATATTACATCTAAAATAGATATTATAAATTGGCATAATAATTATTTGAAGTTTTTGTCCGATGCCTTAATTGCTACAGAAAAAGTAAGTTCGGTAAATTCTATAGTAAATAAAAAATTTATACTAGGAATTTTGGATAATTGTAGAAATATTTTATTAATTTTATTAAATCATAAACTATTTTCAAATTATTTTAACAAAAATATAATATTGGATATTTCTTCGAATGAAAATAATAATATATTTAATTTATATAGTGCTCTTTTTAAAATTGAATATTTAATGAGCAGCATTTGTTTTAAAATCAATTATACAATTAATATTGAAGAAATTAAAGAAAGTATAAGCATTACGCATCAAAATTTAGAAGCAAATTTAAAAATTGAAATAAATTCAAATGTAAAGGAAAATTATTCAAAAGATTATAGAGCATATAGAGAAATAGATAATTTTGGAGAAAATTATGTTGCTGTATCTTTATATTCAGACAAATGTAATAAAAAGAGAAATTATATTAATTCTTGTGGATTGAGTTATGCTGGTATTGAATTACCAATTATAGCTAAAATTATTAATCAGAATCAAATTGAAAAAATATTATTATTAAAATTTAATAAAGATGTATCCGGTTATTCTAATAAACAGTTAATTGATTTGAGAAAGTTTAATATAAATGATTTTGGTGGAATAATAGGCATAAATAAAGTATCAAATTCTAATTTAGATTTATTTGATGATAATATATTAACAGGGAAAACATTACAGTTAGCAATTAATTCATTATATGATTTTAACATTAAAGTTAATAATATTTGTATTGTTAGATATCCAAGTATTAATAGAATTGATCAAATGTTTATAGATAATACATCTGCTGTTGATTATCGTTTATTCTTCGATTATATATATGGATTATGTTTTAGTAGTCCATATAGTTGGAAAGATAATGAGTGGAAAAATAATATTGGAAAAATAAATTATAACGACACATTAGGAATTTTTGATTTAAATAGAAAGAAAATAATAGAGTGTTTAATAAAAAATCATAATTTTAAAGAAAATAGTGAAGTAGGAGAATATAAAAGGAGATTAGTAAAATGAGAGTAGTGAGTATAGGTGATTTAGTATTAGATTATTATTACAAAAATGATAAATTATTAGGATTAAATGGTGGAATGACATCCCATAATATTATTGCAAATCTAGCAAAAATGGGTATATCAACTGCTGTATTTGGTGCTTGCGGTAATGATTGTCAAGGCAAACTTGCTATAAAATGTTTAGAAAATTTAAAAGTAGATATTTCTAATATAAAAATTTATAATAATATAAGAACTCGCTGTTTTCATATATCATATTTTATGGAAGATGAAAAATTAACATTTCGTTCTAAGAAAAGGTGTCCATTATGCAATAATAAAAATTGGTATGATGAAAGCTTTATAGACATTGATTATATTATAAAAAATATAAATGAAAATGATATACTAATTTTTGATAATTTAAATGAAAAAAATCAAAAAATAATAGATATTACTAAAAATAAAAAAATTATTGATTTAGGACAATATTTTGAATTTGAAGAATTAGATAATGATGAGATAATAGAGAAATTAAGTAATAAATTTGAATTAATCAACTTTAATGAAAGAGTAACTAATTATTTAAAATTAAAATTAAATTTAGATGATGATATAAAATTATACAAATTTTTAAAACCAAAATTAATGACAATAACATATGGAGAAAAAGGAGCAACATTTGTATATAATAATAAATCATATCATTATAATATAATTACGAAAACCAATGTAATTGATTCAACAGGTGCTGGTGATGCTTTTGTATCAAGTATAATTAAAGATATTATAAAAAATAATTTCAAATATAATTTTGAGTTATTTAACAAATGGTATGAAAATTCTAATAAACTAACTTCAAAAGTTGTTTCTAAAATGGGAGCAAGAGGACATATAAATTCATTATTTAAAATTAAGAAAAACTCTTCAAATTGTACTTGTGATAATTTTGATGTAATTGAGAGAAAAAAAATCAAACGTTGTAATATAAATATCAATAATCTAGAAACTAGAATCATTAATGCAATTAATTCAAATGTTTCAAAAAAAATTAAAGATTTAAATTTTAAAAAAGAAGATAATATTTTATTTATAGGAACTGGCGGTTCCTTTGCTGGAGCATTTTTTGCTTCTAAAATTATAAATTTATTATATGGAAGTAACACTTATTCATTATATCCTAGAGATGTAGTTTATAGAAACAATATAAATATTAATAAAGTTATTTTATTTTCTTATTCAGGAACAACCAATGATGTTATTGCTAGCATGAAAGATTTTGATAATAAAAAAATATATATTGTTACAAAAGGTGAAATACAAAATATTGTAATAAAAACAGGAATTTTAAAGAAAAATATATTAAGCTATAGAACTTCTTCTAATAAAGGTAAAGAGAGAGGATTTCTATCTTTTGAAGGAACAGTGGCTCCTGCTGCAATATTTTTAAAATATTATTATAATAAAATTGATAGTTCTTTTAATATAGATAACTTTATTAAATCATCAATTAATTATTGGAATAATAAGCTAAATGATTTATTTAATGTTGAAGTAATAAAAAAAATAAAAGAACATAATTTAATAAATATTTTTAGAGGAGACTATACTGATACTGCAGCATATGATTTAGAAAGTAAAATAATTGAAGCAGGTATTTTTAATTGTATTATTCATGAAAAAAAGAATTTTTCTCACGGTAGATTTATTAATTATGAAAATTTAAATAATATCTTTTCAATTTATTTTAAACAATATACTACAAGTGAATATGAAAGTAAATTATTAAAATATTTGGGCAATAATAATATAGTCATAGAAAGCAAATACGATGGAATAATTGCGGAATTTGATTTATTAATTGCATCTCAATTTATAATATATCATATAGGTAAAATTTTGGATATAGACGTATCAAAACCAAAATATTCAGATAATGCAATGAATATATATTTTTATAAAGGTGATTTATAATTTATATAAACATTTATTATTAAAAAAACTACTATTTTTATATAAAACATAAAAAAGTACTTGATTTTATGAATATATAAGTGTTATTATATTTAAAACTAATAAGTGAGGTTTGTGTATGAAAAAAGAATATATAAATCACTACAATTTTTTAGTTGAAAATATATGTCTCATAGATATATATAAAAATAGAATTTGTTAAATACGATATCATTGTGCGGATTTTGCCATGATATCGTTTTTTAATATTGTGAGGTGTTATTATGTTAGAAGAATTAATTAAATTAGTAAGTTTATATGATATAGATGATATTGATAAAATAAAAAAAGCTTACTCTTTTGCAGAACATTATCATGAAGGACAATTTAGAGAAAGTGGAGAAGCATATATAAATCATCCATTATCTGTTGCAATTATATTAGCAGAAATGCATGCAGATACTGAAACATTATGTGCGGCCCTTTTACATGATATTTTAGAAGATACAAATGTAACTAAAGAAGAACTAGAAGAAAATTTTGGTAGTGAAATTGCAAATCTTGTAGATGGAGTAACAAAATTAGCAAAAATGAATTTTTCTTCAAAAGAAGAACAAAACCTTGCTAATACAAGAAAAATAATAACAAGTATAGCAGAAGATGTAAGAATTGTTATTATTAAACTTGCTGATAGATTACATAACATGAGAACATTACAATATAAAAAACCATTTAAACAAAAAGAAAACTCTTTAGAAACACTAGAAATATTTGTACCTATTGCATACCATATTGGAGCATATAGAATAAAAAGTGAATTAGAAGATTTATCTCTACATTATTTATATCCAGAAAAATATAAAGAAATAGAAGAAATAAAAAACAATATAGAAATAAATAGCAAACATTGCTTAGATGAAATGGTATATACTATAAATGATACTTTAGAAAAAGAAAGAATAATGCATGAAATAAAGGTAAGAACAAAAAACATATATGGTATTTATAAAAGATTAGAAAGTGGTTATAATTTATCAAATATACATGATTTATTGTCTTTAAAAATAATGGTAGATACAATATCTAATTGTTATCAAACATTAGGATTAATTCATTCCAAATATAAACCTATAAATGAAAGATTTAAAGATTACATATATAATCCAAAAACTAATATGTATAGGTCACTTCATACTACTGTATTTGGAGAAGATGAAAGATTAGTACAAACACAAATAAGAACATTTGATATGGATAAAATAGCATCATTTGGATTAACTACATATTGGTATATTAATAATAAAGATGCACGATTTATAATGCAAAAAGAATTAAAAGAAAAATATCAATTTTATAAATCCTTATTAGAAATAAATAAAGTATTTGGAGATAATAAAGAATTTTTAAGACAAATAAAAAGTGAATTATTTACAGATAAAATATATGTATATACTCCTAAAGGAGATATAATAGAATTACCTAAAGGTTCTACTGTAATAGATTTTGCATATAAAATACATACTCATTTAGGTAATACATTAATTAATGCATTAGTTAATGATAAATTAGTAAATCCTTTTCATAAATTAGAAAATAAAGATAGAGTAAAAGTAATAACAAATGATTTATCTAAACCTAAAGAAGAATGGATAGATGCAGTAGTTACAGCAAAAGCTAAAAGAAAAATTAAAACAAATTTACAATAAATTATATTTATATTTTAATAAATATATATTTTGTAAAGTTTAAATAATTATTATAATTCTTAAAGACAAAATTAATTTATTCTAGTATAATTATAAAAGGTGATATTAATGCAGTATATAACAAAATATAAAAAAACTACTAATTTTAGTACAACACTAATTAATTATATATTCCAATTTACAATAGAAAAAGATGAAATAATGGCTTTTACAATACTATCTAATATGTTATCTTATACTAATAAAGAATATAAAGAAGAAGATGAATTTGCAAAAGAAAAATTAAAAAGATTTATAATGAATTTTAAAGTATCTAGTCAATCTATAAATAATATATATTTTTTAAACTTTTCTTTACTTATACCTAATGATAATATAGTTGATTGTGACTATTTAGAAAGTGCTATTAATTTATCATTAGATTCTATATATAAACCAAATATAACTAATAATTTATTTGATAATGATTATTTTGAAAGAGAAAAAAGAAGTTATATAGAATATTTATTAAATGGATATAAAAATATTAATTTTTTAGCAGAAAAAAACTTATTAGATTTAATAGATAAAGATGGTATTTTTAATAAATTAAAATATACTGATTTAGATAATATAAAAGATTTAACAAATACTGATTTAGTAAATTTCTATAATAAATATATAAAAAATTATAAGCCTAAAATATTTGTTAATGGTAATATTGATAAAGAAAAAATAGAATTAATACTTAATAATTATTTTAAAGATTATAAATTAAAAAATAATAAAATATTAACTAATTATAATAATTACTATATTAGCAATGGATTTAATGAATATAAAGATGTATGTAATTTTTATACTAGTGTTATTTATATGGTATATACTATAAAAGATTATAGTGAAAAAGATTTTATTATTTTATATTTAATTAATTTATTATTAAGTAGTTCATCAAGTGATTTATTATTACAAAAATTAAGAAAAGAAAATAATTTAGTATATACAACAAGTAGTTCTATTCTTTTAAAAAATGGTTTGTTAGTTATTAAGGCTACAAGTAATAATAAGAATATTGAAATAATTAAATTAGTTATAAAAGACTTAATTGAATCTTTTAAAGATATGAATAAATATAAAGAAAATGTATTTAATATAATGAATAAATTAAGTTTAAATATAGAAAGAAGTAAAGATAACTTTTTTGATATTTCATCTAATTTAATTAATAAATATTATAAATCTGATATTACTTTAGAAGAAGAATTTAATTTACTTAATGAATTAGAAAAAGAAGATATAGAAGCATTCGCTAGTAGAATATTATTAGATACTATATATGTATTGGAGGGACAAAGTGAATAATTTAATTACATTAGATAATGGACTAAAAATATTTTTAGTAAATGATAATACTAAACATACAACATATATAAATTTAATAGTAAAATATGGTGGATTAGATAATACATTTTATATAAATAATAAAAAATACGTAATGAAAGATGGTATGGCTCATTTTATAGAACACTTAGTACTAGAAAGTAGTTGTTATGGAGATTTAATGGATAATTTTGGAAGATTAGGTATTATTAGTAATGGTCTTACTGGATTAGAAAAAACACAATTTTATATAGATACTGTTGATCATATATATGATGGATTAAAAGTATTAATTAAAGGTATACATAAACCTATTATTAATAAAAATGTTATAGAAAATATAAAAAAGCCAATATTAGAAGAGAAGAGAAGAAGTTTAGATAATAAATATTCAGTATTATATAATGAAGCATTTTCTAATATAATTGATACTAAAAGTTTTAAAAGTGTATTAGGAGAAATAAATGAGTTAGAAAATATTAGTATAAATGATATAATTACGTGTTTTAATGCATTTTATAGACCAAGTAATGAAATAATAGTTATTGGTGGTAGGTTTGATAAAGATAAAGTAATAGATATTATTAAAAAAACTTATGATGAATTAGAATTTAATAATGATATAGTTACTAAAAAATTAAAACATAAAAATACAGTTAATAAAAAGAATAGTATAATAAAAACTAATACAGGAATAAATAGGGTATTAATATCTTTTAAATTAAATACAATTAATTTAAGTAGTTTTGATAAATTAAAAGTAGATACTTATTTAGCATGTTTTTTAAAACAAAATTTTGGTATATTAAGTTTACTTAATAAAGAACTTGTAAATAATAATATTGTAACTAATGGAATTACTTATTCTAATGATGTAGTAGAAGGTTATCATTATATTATGTTAGAAGCAAATACTAATAAAGAAACTATTTTTATAGATAAAATATTAAATTATTTTAAAGAAAAAAAATATACTTTTGATGAAGAATTATTTAATTTATTTATAAGAAGTTGTATTATTAATTTTATTAGTAGAAAAGATAATATATATAATACTATAGATCCATATATAGATAATATTGTTAAATTTAATTATGAATTATTAGATGATATAAAAGATTTAGAAAGTTTAAATTTTAAAGAATATAAAAGTATTATAGAAAATATAGATTTTAGTAATTATACTATTACTAAGTTAAATCAAAAATAAATATAACTAAGTTTTTATAAAAAAATAAAAATATATTGATTTTAAGAACAGGATTAACTAAAAAAGAGATTGAAAATTTAAAATAATCAATCTTTTTTTATTAGAAATTCAGTTAATATATTAGGATTACTTTCTTTAATTACTATTTTATATATTATATTTATTAAAGGCATATCTATTTTTCTTTTTTTAATAAGTTTATATATAGATTTTAATGTATAATAACCTTCAACTGTATAATTATTTAAATATTCTTTAGCATCTTTAATATTATTTTTACCAATTATAGTACCAAAAGTATAATTTCTTGATTTATAAGAAGTAGAAGTTAAAAGCAAATCTCCAACTCCAGCAAAAGAAAGAATAGTTTTCTTATTACCTCCAAGTCCATATATTAAAGATTTTATATCATGTAATGATTCTGTAATTAAAAAACTTCTAGTAGATTCTTTAAAACCTAAGCCATCTAATATACCTGCTGCTATTGCAACTACATTTTTAATAGAACCACATAATTCTACACCTATTAAATCATTAGTTTCTCTTAATTTTAAAGTATTACTTTCTAATACTTTTTTAATTAGATTTATAGATACTTTATTTTTACTTGCAATAGATAATCCAATAGGTTCGTTATTAGCTAAATCTATTGCAAAAGAAGGACCTGATATAACAGATACATTTTTAGTTTTTATATTTCTTTTAAATACATCTGATACAAATTCACATGTATTTTCTTCTATTCCTTTACTTAATAAACAAAAGTGTTTATTTTTTATATTAAGTTTTCCTATTTCTTTAGTTACAGAATTTACATATTTACATGCAACTGCTATAAATATTATATTGCTTTTATTTATTGCGTCTTCATAACTTGATGTAAAAGTAATTTCATTAGGTATTTTTATGTTAGGTAATATATTTGCATCATTTCTATGATTATTTAAAAATGAAACTCTTTCTTCACTTTCTACCCACATAGTAACTGTATGTTTATTTTTTAAAAGCGCTAATGCTATACTTAAACCGTATGCTCCTGTTCCAATTATTGTTATATTCATTAATTATTCCTCATTTCTTTATTAACTTTATTTAAATTATTTTCATAATTATTTATTTTAGGAAAATAGTATTTTTTATCTTTAATATTATTCGGTAAATATTGTTGTTTTACATAATATTTAGGATAGTTATGTGGATATTTATATAAAGGACTATTTGTTTTAATATGATCCGGTACATGTCCAGTATTATTCATTCTAATATCATTTAAAACATTATCTATTGCAGTTATAGCACTATTACTTTTAGGGGATAATGCTAATTCTAAAACTACAACTGATAAAGGTATTCTTGCTTCTGGAAGTCCAACTAATTCAGCAGCACTTATTGCAGCCATAACTTTAGGGCCCATACCTGGATTAGCAAGACCTATATCTTCATATGCTATTACAGACATTCTTCTATAAATACTATCTAAGTCTCCAGCTTCTATTAATCTTCCTAAATAATAAATTGCAGCATCTGCGTCACTACCTCTTATACTTTTTTGGAAAGCACTTAGCAAATCATAATGTCCATCTTCATCTTTATCTGCAGTTAAAATAGGTTTAGAATTAATATTTTTAATAACATCTTCAGTGACTTTTTTATCTTGTGTAGAATAGTATGCAATTTCTAATAAATTTATTGCACTACGATAGTCTCCATTTGTTAAATTATATATTATTTTTAATACTTTATCGGTAATTTTTATACCATCTAAATAAGTACATGCTCTTTTTAAACCTGTAATTATATCATTTTCATTTAATTCATGTAATTCAAATATTTGACATCTACTTCTAATAGCGGGATTTATTTTATGATATGGATTAGATGTAGTTAAACCAATAAGTATTATTAAACCTGATTCTAAATAGGGTAATAATATATCTTGTTTATCTTTATTCATCCTATGAATTTCATCTATAATAAGTATCATTTCACCATTCATTTTAGCTTCTTCAATTGCAATATTAAAATCAACTACTTTATTTATAGTTGCATTTAAAAATTTATATGGCCTTTTTAATTCATTAACTATAGCATTTGCTATAGAAGTTTTACCAATTCCAGGTTTACCATATAAGATAATAGAAAACATTTTATTATTTTTAATTAAATTAGAAAGTATTTTATCTTCTCCAATTAAATGTGTTTGTCCAATAACTTCACTTAATTTAGTAGGTCTCATTTTATTCGCTAGTAATTCCATTATTTTTCACCTAATTTAATTTTATCAAAATAGAGATAATTAGTCTATTTATTTGTAAAATAAAGTGTCTTAAAAGTATTAATATATTTTATTTT
>CANRDR010000029.1 GCA_947629425.1 uncultured Bacilli bacterium
GGAAGATTTACATATGAAAGTGAAGTAACTGGTTCAGTAACAACAACATCAAGAAATCCATTTGAGAGTGGTACACTTGCATATAGTATAGTAGATAATGCAATGAATGGGGACGCTGAAAATCAAGAAAAAACAATATATAGTGAAGAACCAAAAACAAAACCAGCACAAGAAATAAATGATGAAACAGAAAGAACATTATCAGTAACACAAGATGATGATGGTAATTCATACTACTTTAGAGGAAATGTTAAAGATAATTATATAGATTTTAATAATATGTGCTGGCGTATCGTAAGAATAGAAGGAGACGGTTCAATCAAGTTAATATTAGAAGATAAAACACAACCATGTAAAGATGCAACGGGCGGTGAAAATTTATTTATAGGAGAAGGCTCATTGGGATATAGTGGTAGTGGAACAAATGACAGTCCATCTAGAATAGATTATGAAAATTGTACATCAAATATAGAAACATGTATGAAAAAACAGTTTGATGAATGGTTAAATGCAAATAATTTTGATAAAAGATTATTAAAAGAAGATACATGGGATTTAGGAGATACAGATACATGGTATGACTATTATGGTGCTGTTGATGTATCGTCATCTTCAAATAAATATTCAGAAATATATAAAAGACTTTATGGTTATGGAGAAAATCAATATGCTAGTTTATTAAAAAGTAAAAATAATTTTACAAATTATATAGGAACATTAACAGCAGATGAGGTTGCTTTTGCAGGTGCTGTACATATAAATGGAAATGATTCTATAAATAGTAGCTACTATTTATGTGATTCTAAATCTGATTCTACTTGGTTGACATTGTCTCCTATGAATCGTATGCAAGATCATGATGGTGTTTTTATAATTGTAACTAATTCTAATGATAAATATATTGGTGCAATTGGTTATACAATGGTACAAACACTTCATAAATTTCGACCATCTATAGTATTAAAGAAAAACATAAAATTAATAGATGGAAATGGCACAAAGACAAATGCATATAAAGTAGATGAAAATCCATATGAAGAAAATACATTAGCATATGAAATAGTAAAAAATGCACAAAATGTAAGAGATGAAAAAGAAACAGCAAATACAACAAAATTATCACCAGTACCAGAAAGTATACCATCACAACAAGTAAGTGGTGTAGATGAAAAAACATTAAGTATAACAGACGATGATTATGGAAGTTCTTACTATTTTAGAGGAAATATAGAAGATAATTATTTAAATTTTAATAATATGTGTTGGAGAATAGTCAGAATAGAAGGAGATAATTCAATTAAATTAATACTTTATGACAAAGAAAATGAATGTAAAGCAGCAATAGGTGGAGAAAATGCATTTATAGGACAAGGTTCATATGGATATAAAACAGAAAGTTCTTCTTTTGTATCAGACTATGAAAATTGTACATCAGATAGTGAAACTTGTATGAGAACAAAATTACAAAAATGGTTTAATGAAAAATTTACAAATAATGCACAAATTACTTATCCATCAAATGATATTCCAATATTAAAAAAAGAATTTCAAAATATTATAAAATATGAAACATGGAATTTAGGTGACGTAGAAATGAAAAATGATAAATCAGAAAATGGTGAAAGACTTTTATGGGGAAATACTAATTATGCAACTCTTTTATCAAATGAAAATGAAAAAATGATAAAAGATTATATATCTAGTTTAACAGCAGATGAAGTAGCCTTTGCAGGGATAAGACCTAAACCGGGTACATCTAACAACAATTACAGTTGGGTTTTTATATATGATATTAAGATAGAATGGGTACGATTACTAACATCAGCGTACCCAACAACTGCATTTGGATTATGTAATAATTATTCATTGTCATGTAATCCTACGGGAGGTGCTAGTTTTTCTTCTCAAACAGGCTATATAAGGCCATCCATAGTATTAAATAGTAATATAGAATATATATCAGGTAATGGATTAAAATCAACTCCATATATAATAGATACTAATTAACGTTAGTATTTTTTATATTAAATAATATAAAATTTGAAAAAAATAATATTTTATGCTAATATATCATTACTTTTGGTGATATTATGTTTAAAATTGGTAATATTGAAATTAAAAATAATGTAGTTTTAGCACCTATGGCTGGAATATCTAATCCAACATTTATTAGTATATTAGAAAGTATGGGATTATCTCTTGCTTTTACAGAATTAATTAGTAGTGAAGCAATTGTAAGAGGAAATAAAAAAACATTTGAAATGCTTAATGGACTAGATAAAATTAGTATTCCTGTAGGAGTTCAGATATTTGGAAGCAATCCAGAAACTATGGCTAAATCTGCAAAAATACTTGTAGATAAATTCAATATAAAACTAATAGATATTAATATGGGTTGTCCTGTACCAAAAGTTGCAATAAAAAATAGTGCTGGTAGTGCACTATTAAAAAATCCTAAACTTGTAAAAGAAATAGTTTCTTCAGTTGTTAAAAGCGTAAATGTTCCAGTAACTGTAAAAATAAGAAGTGGGTGGGATGAATCTTCTATAAATGCTAAAGAAATAGCAAAAATAGTAGAAGAAAGTGGAGCAAGTGCAATAACAATTCATGCAAGAACAAGGCAACAAGGATATAGTGGAAAATCAGATTGGAATATAATAAAACAAGTTAAAGAATGTGTAAGTATTCCAGTAATAGGTAATGGTGATGTAACTACACCAGAACTTGCAAAAGAAATGCTAGATACAACAAATTGTGATACAGTAATGATTGGACGTGGAGTATTAGGTAATCCATGGTTAATAAAAAATACAATTGAATATTTAAATACAGGACACTATGAAAATAATATAACAATAGAAGATAAAATAAATATGTTAAAAAAACACTTTGAATTATTAATAAAAAATACTAATGAACATGTTGCAATGTTAGAAATAAGAAGTCATGCTTTATGGTATTTAAAAGGAATAAATGGAAGTGCTAATATAAAAAATAAAATATGTCAAGCTAAAAAAGTAGAAGATATATTTAATATATTAGATGATTTTAAGGGGGATATAAATGGAAGAATATAAAACATATTTAGGAAGAATAGAAAAATATTCTAATTTAGGATATGGCTCATTTAGTGATGTATTTATGTGTGATTTTGATGGGTCTTTATTTGCATATAAAGAATATAATTCTTTAGAGCATGTTAAATTAATAAAAGATAAAATGCATAAGTTAACTGAATTTTTTAGAACTAACGAATCATTAAATTTTCCTTATAAATTAGTATATAAAAATCCAAATGATGAATTATTTATAGGATTAATATTAGATTATTTATATCAATATCGTAAATTAGATACTAAAAAAATAGATAAAGATAAAATGATAAATATATTAAAAAGAGTAAGAAACTTAATAGAAATAATTCATAAAGAATATAATTTAATTCATGGAGATTTACATTCAGAAAATATATTATATAATATAGAAACAGATAAAATATCTATAATAGATTTTGATTCATCATTTGATATAAATACTAAATTTGGTTATAATAAAGATATAATAAATGAATTAAATCTAAATTATATAAATAAAATGGGTATTGATGAAGGAATAGATACATATTTGTTTAATTTAAATACTTATAATATATTATGTGATTATAATGGACAAAATAATAAATCAACATTACAAAATATAAATAATTCATATTATCCAAATTTAAATAATAAAGTAATATCTATATTAGATACTTATAAAAATTATAGCAAAAAATTAAGTAAAGACTATATTATTGATTATTTATAGTCTTTTTTAAATACTTAATATAATTATCACTATTTTTTGTTAAATTAATATTATACTTATCTAAATTTTCTCTAAAACTTTCATTACTTCTTATTAGATTATCACATATATGAAAACAATAATCTTTATCATCTAAATAAATATAAAATAACTCTATTGCAATAAAATAAGATATAATAACACAAACTAATTCATCTACTGTAGAAGAAAATAAATCATACA
The DNA here is from genome assembly GCA_947629425.1 of uncultured Bacilli bacterium. Classification (GTDB taxonomy): domain Bacteria; phylum Bacillota_I; class Bacilli_A; order RF39; family UBA660; genus UMGS1124. The sequence goes on from CANRDR010000029.1 coordinate 4,030, forward strand.
TACTATCTTTATTTATAAAATATTTTTTATTTAAATAATTATAAATACTATCTTTACTTACTAAATTATTATTTAATATTTCAAATCTAACTTTTAAACTATTAATAAACCCATAAATCATATCTAAAGTATCTAATTGTGGTTTAATAATCTCTTTATCAAAAAACAAATTCTTATTTAATTCGTAATTTGTAATCATCTCTATTAATGAACTTAAGAATTCATTTTCTAAAGAATAAAAAGTATTTATATTTTTATAAGACCAATAAACATGCATAAATTCATGAATAGGAGTAAATAAATCTGATATAGAATTAAATTTATTTATTTCAATATAATATTTATTTAAATGTTTAGAATAATATGTAGTACCAAAATAATCTTTAGATTTATTAAATATAAAATATGTTTTATTATTTAAAATACATATAAGTTCTTTATACCATTTAGAATTTATATTATTTAGTAAATCTAAACTAAATTCTAATAAATCTTTATTAGATATAATAAATTTATCATATTCTATATTCTTTATAGATTTATTATCATACTTATTAATAATAATATCTAAAATATCTTTATAATGTTTAATCTTATCATATTTTATTCTATCATTAAAACTAATTGGACTATATATTTTTTCTAACAAAACATGTATTTCTTCTTTTACATCTTTAGTTTGTTCTAATGATTTTAAATATTTTATATCTTTTATTAATATTTTATTTGTTAATTTATGCATGTTTGTCACCTAAGGATATATAATAACACAAAATTTATAAATTTAATTTTATTTTTTTTATTTTGTGGTAAAATAATAAAGCGAATGGAGTTTTTTATATGGATAAAATAGTTATAAAAGGTGCAAGAGAAAATAATTTAAAGAATATTGATATAGAAATACCTAAAAATAAATTAGTAGTTGTTACAGGAGTATCAGGTAGTGGTAAAAGTAGTTTAGCATTTGATACTATATATGCTGAAGGACAAAGAAGATATGTAGAAAGTTTATCCAGCTATGCAAGACAATTTTTAGGTGGTACTGAAAAACCTGATGTAGATTCTATAGAAGGATTAAGTCCAAGTATTTCTATTGATCAAAAAACTACAAATAAAAATCCTAGAAGTACGGTTGCTACTGTTACTGAAATTTATGATTATTTTAGATTATTATATGCAAGAATTGGGGTACCATATTGTCCTAAACATAAAACTCCTATTAAAAGTCAAAGTATTGAAGAAATGACTAATAAAGTATTATCTTTAGAAACGGGTACTAAATTAGAAATATTATCACCTGTAGTATATGGTGAAAAAGGAAGCCATGTTAATATATTAAATGATTTAAGAAAAAGTGGTTTTACTAGAGTTAAAATAAATGGAGAAAACTATGATTTAAGTGAAGAGATTAAATTAGAAAAAAATAAAAAAGATAATATATTAGTTATAGTAGATAGAATAGTTGTAAGAGATGAAGATAGAAGTAGAATTTTTGATTCTTTAGAAACTGCTACTAAATTAAGCAATGGAAAAGTAGTATTAAATATAATTGGTGATAAAGAAATTATTATGAGTGAACATTATGCTTGTCCAGAATGTGATTTTTCATTACCAGAATTAGAACCTAGATTATTTTCTTTTAATGCACCATATGGAGCATGTCCAGAATGTAAAGGATTAGGTACTAAACAAAATATTAGTATAGATTTATTAATACCTGATAAAAATTTAAGTATCTTGAATGGTGCTATAAAACCTTTAACATTAGATCAAAATATATATATGACTAACATATTAACAGTAGCAAAATATTATAATATAGATTTAAGTGTACCTGTTAAAGATATGAAAAAAGAAGATTTAGATATAATATTATATGGTTCTAAAGATTTAATTAATTTTGAATATACAAGTAAAAATGGTAATAAAAGATATACAAAAGATTATTATGAAGGATTTGTTACTAATTTTGAAAGAAGATATTTAGAAACTAATAGTACATGGATTAGAGAATGGATAGAATCTTATATGGTAGAAACTACTTGTCCTAAATGTCATGGTTCAAGATTAAAAAATGATGTTTTAAATGTTTTAATAAATAAAAAAAATATTTATGAATTAACATGTATGAGTATATTAGAATTAATAGATTTTTTTGATAATTTAAAACTTAATAATGAAGAAAAAAAGATAAGTGAATTAATTATTAAAGAAATAAAATCAAGATTAGATTTTTTAAATAATGTTGGGTTATCTTATTTAACATTAAATAGAAGCGCTGGAACTTTATCAGGTGGAGAATCACAAAGAATAAGACTTGCAACACAAATTGGAAGTCGTTTAAGTGGAGTATTATATGTATTAGATGAACCAAGTATTGGATTACATCAAAAAGATAATGAACGATTAATTAATTCATTAAAAGAAATGAGAGATTTAGGAAATACTTTAATAGTTGTTGAACATGATGAAGATACTATGCTTGCCGCCGATTACTTAATAGATGTAGGGCCGGAGGCAGGTGAAAATGGTGGATATATAGTTGCAAAAGGAACACCAGAAGAAGTTAAAAACTCAGACAGTTTAACAGGAAGATATTTATCTCGTAAAGAAAAGATAGAAATACCTAAAAAAAGAAGAAAAGGTAATGGATTATTTTTAAGCATTAAAGGTGCAAAAGAAAATAATTTAAAGAATATAAATGTAGATATACCATTAAATACATTTACAGTAGTAACTGGTGTATCTGGAAGTGGTAAAAGTACATTAGTTAATGAAATACTTTATAAATCATTAAAAAAAGAAATATATAATAGCAAAGAAATACCTGGAAAAGTAAAAGAAATTAAAGGTATGGAAAATGTAGATAAAGTAGTTGATATTACACAAGATCCAATAGGTAGAACTCCAAGAAGTAATCCTGCAACTTATGTAGGTGTATTTGATGATATTAGAGATGTTTTTGCTGAAATGAAAGAATCTAAAATTAGAGGATATGATAAAGGTAGATTTTCATTTAATGTAAAAGGTGGAAGATGTGAAGCATGTAATGGAGATGGAGTTAAAAAAATAGAAATGCATTTCTTACCAGATGTTTATGTTCCATGTGATTTATGTAAAGGAAAAAGATATAATAGTGAAACATTAGAAGTTAAATTTAAAGGAAAAAGTATCGCTGATGTTTTAGATATGAGAGTAAGTGAAGCATTAGAATTTTTTGAAAATGTTCCAAAAGTTAGAGATAAGTTACAAGTTATGAAAAATGTAGGATTATCTTATATTAAATTAGGACAAAGTGCTCCAACTTTATCAGGTGGAGAAGCAGGACGTGTTAAACTTGCAAAAGAATTACAGAAAAAACCTACTGGAAAAAGTATATTTATATTAGATGAACCTACAACAGGATTACATGTAGATGATATTAAAAAATTATTACTAATTTTACAAAGAATTGTTGATAATGGAGATACTGTATTAATAATAGAACATAATTTAGATGTTATTAAAGTTGCAGATTATATAATTGATTTAGGGCCGGATGGTGGAAATGGTGGAGGTAAAGTTATTGCAAAAGGAACACCAGAAGAAGTTTCAAAAACTAAAGGTTCATATACTGGAGAATTTTTAAAAAAGATATTTGATGAAAATAAGTAAAGCATATGTCAAATAAAGACATTGTGCTTTTTTATTTATGATTATTGTAGTATTATTAAAATAGAGGTGTAAGATGGAAGAAAAGAAGAGTAATAGTGGGTTAATAGTGTTGATAGTAATATTAATTATATTTATATTAGGATTAGGTGGATTTATAGGATATACAGTATTAAATGGCAATTTAACATTTAATAATAAAACTGATAGTCAAAATAATACTAATAATGAAACTAATAATAATCAAAATATAAATGACAATAATAATCAAAATATAAATGACAATAATAATCAAAATGTTAATGAAAATGAAAGTACAAATAAGATAAATGAAGAAGATTTATTAAAATATTTAAATTATGTACCTATATCTGAAGTATATAGTACTGATGCATATTCAGGAAGCACTATAAATTATGATAATATAGATAAAAAAATAATATTAGAAAATGTTTATAAAAATGTACCACTTTCTTATAAAGAAACTATGAGTAAAGAAGTAGAAAATCCTTTATCACCTAGTGGAAAAACAAATGCAGGTATATTAATTAGTAATTTTGATAATCAAACTAAAGAAATGTATAATAATATTATAAATAATATTAATGAGTTTGAAATAAATGGTGGTATTATAATAAAACAAAATGGTTATTATACTGGTAAATCAGAACAAGCGGTAGTTGGTTTTGAAAAAATAAATAAAATAAAAGATTATTCTGTAACTGATAATGAATTAATAATATATGAACAAGCAGGATTTTATGAAGATAGTGATTTAGGAATAGATATTTACTATACTTCTAAAAAAGATAATATAATTTATAGTATAAATCAAGAAAATGCTAATTTTAATGGTGGTTATATGAGTAGTGATAATAAATATTATGAAACTGAAGAACAAATTATTGAAGCAAGTAAAAACTATATATTAAATAATATAGATAAATTTAAAACATTTAAACATACATTTAGGTTAAATAAAGATACAAATAGATATTATTGGTATCAAACAGAATTAAGTGAATAGAGCAAAATAATTGTTCTATTTTTAAAAAGTGGTTACAAAAAGGTGTAAAAATTAACAAAAAGTGGGTGCAAAAAAGGTGTAAGTTTTAGAAAATACTCATCAAAAAGTTTAAAAATTTATAATGATTTATATCATCCTAAATATATGATTAGAATTAGTTTAAAAGATTTTGGTTATAATAATAAAACAAATATTAAATCAATACCTTTATATGCAACATTCTTAATTAAAGATTTAGTTGATTAAAATCAACTATAACAAGTGTTATTAAATTGTAAAGTTATATAATTTCAACCTTTTTTATTTATGATTATTGTAGTATTATTAAAATAGAGGTGTAACATGGAAGAAAAAAAGAGTAATAGTGGGTTAATAGTGTTGATAGTAATGTTAATTATATTTATATTAGGATTAGGTGGATTTATAGGATATACTTTATTAAATAGAAATGTATTATCTAATAATAACAATATTAATAATTATAATATATGTAGATTTAATGTTGAAAAAGATGATAATTATTTAGTAAAAAACGTAGATGTTATGAATAATTACATAGTTTATGAAAAACAAACAAATGATGAAGAAATAGTTAGTGAAATATATTCGTTAGATTGTGAAAAGTTATACGAATTAAATTATCCTGTTGAAATTATTAAAGGTAAAGATAATAATATTTATCTAATGAGAAAAGTAAATGCACATGAAGGATTACAAATTACTGAGTTATATAACTTAAGCAATAATATGGAAAAAGTTTTTGAAGATAATAATACTGATAATATTATAGAACCTATACTTAATGAAAATAATAACACTTTAATAGGTTTAAGATATTCTAATAGTGAATATGATAAATATATAGATTTAGAAGGAAATATATTTGATTTAAAAGATAAAATAATAACTAATGAAGATGAATTTACTATAGGTAATCCAGTTATAAATAATAATAATTCTGTTATTGTTGTTAATGATTTTAATGAAAATTATTATTTATTAAATTTAAATGATTATAGTTATTCCAACTCTTATAAAGAAATTATAAAATTATCAAGTGGTTATATTGTAGAAAAAAATAATAAAACATTATACATAGATAATAATGAACAAATAATTGATGAATTAGATAATATGTACGACAATTTCTGTTCTAAAGAATTATGTGTTTTTGGTAAATCAAACAAGTTATCTTTATATAATGGTAATAAATTAATTTCAGAAAATTTTGCTAATTATAATAACTCTAATATAAATGTTAGTGAAATTTACTATAATGGTAATTATTATATTGTAAGTTTGTATGATGATTCTGATTTAAATAAGTTAACAATATATGTAATTGATAATGATGGAAATATAAAAAATACTTATAAAAATATTTATGGAATGGGATATAATGAATCATCTAAAAAAACAGTTTTATATGAGAAGGATAATAATAAAATAACAATTTATAATACTAATTTTGACGTAGATAAAACTTATAATGTTGATAATAAAATTAATAAAGTTGGTTCTATATTGAATGAAAATAATAAAGATTATTTATATGTTTATAATGGTAATACTAACTATTTAGATTTAGATACAGGTAAAATTTATAATGAAGATGAAAAAAAACAACAAACAGTTTCATTTGAAAATATTACAATAGAATATAATAAAGATAATAAAAAATACAGTATAAAAAATAAAGATAAAATAATATCAGAAGAAGAAAATTATGGATATTATAATAAAATAGACGATAATATATGGTATTATTTAGGAGAAAACTTTAATAAAGGTGATATTATATTCATAAGTAATTATAAAAAATAAAATTTAATAATGTACTAATAATAATATAAGTGAATCAAATATAAATAAATAACAAATAAATATTATTTGTATCAAACAGAAGTAAGTGAATAGGGCAAAAATAATTGTTCTATTTTTTTAAAATTATTAGATATTTTTTAAAAGTGGTTACAAAAAGGTGTAAAATTCGCTAAAAAGTGGATGCAAAAAAGTGTAAAAATTATTAAAAAGTGGGTACAAAAAGGTGCAAACTATGATAAAATTAAATTAGTTATAGGAGAAAAAGTATGAAAAGGAAAATATATAAAGATTTAATTGAATGGAAAAATGCAGAAAATTTTAAACCATTAATAGTATTAGGAGTAAGACAATGTGGAAAAACATATATAATAGATGAATTTTGTAAAAAAGAATTTAAAAATTATAAAAAAATTAATCTATTATATGATAGTGATGTTGTTAAATTATATTCGTCTATAGATTCATCAGAAAAAAAATATAATGATTTAAAATTACTATTAGATTTTGATTTTGATAAAGATGACAGTGTTTTATTTATTGATGAAATTCAAGAAAGTGAAGAACTTATTTCTGAATTAAAATTTTTTAATGAAAAACATAGTAAAGTAAGAATAATATGTGCAGGTTCTTTACTTGGCGTAAAACTTGCTCGTTTAAATAAACCCTTTCCAGTAGGACAAGTAACAAGATTATATATGTATCCTATGGACTTTGAAGAATTTTTAACTGCTTATGATCAAGAACCTCTATTAGAAAAAATAAGAAATTGTTTTAAAAGAAATGAATCTATGGGAGTACTTCATAATAAAGCTATAGACTATTATAGAAGATATTTATTATCAGGTGGAATGCCAGAAAGTGTTAAAGCTTTAATAGAATGTGAAAATGACTATTATAATTATGATTTATCAAAACTAAATAATATAATAGAAGACTATAAAAATGATATGAATAATCATGTATCAAATCAAACTGAAACATTAAAAATTAGAAATGTTTATAATTCATTAACATCTCAATTACAAAACGCTTCTAAAAAATTTCAATATTCTGTAATAGAATCAAATGCTAAATCAAGAGAATATGTATTACCATTAGATTGGTTAATTGAAAGCAATATGGTACAAATATGTAAATGTGTTAAATTGCCAGAAAAACCATTATTAGGATTTGTAGATAATGATACATTTAAAGTATATTATTCAGACGTTGGTATATTTAATAGATTAATAAATAATGATATTAAAACTATTATTCTTGATGATATGAAAATATATAAAGGAATAATTACTGAAAATTATGTAGCAAATCAATTAAAGGCTAGTGGAATAGATTTATTATATTGGAAAGGAAATAGAAATTCAGAAATAGATTTTTTAATAACTACAAATGATGGAATAATACCTATAGAAGTAAAAGCAGAAGAAAATACTCAATCAAAAAGTTTAAAAATTTATAATGATTTATATCATCCTAAATATATGATTAGAATTAGTTTAAAAGATTTTGGTTATAATAATAAAACAAATATTAAATCAATACCTTTATATGCAACATTCTTAATTAAAGATTTAGTCGATTAAAATAACTATAACAAGTGTTATTAAGTTGATATTATAAAAAATAAAAATACTAATAATGTATTTTTTATTTTGAAAATTTAGTGTTATTTCTTTATAAATATGATATTCTTATAATAGAGGTGCAAAATGAAAGATAAAAGAATTAATGGAATAATTTGGTTAGTTTTTATAATTTCATTAGGTATATTAACCTTAGTACTATATAGAAAAGATATATCATCTGATAAAAAAAATACTAATAATATATTATTAAATGATGTAAAAAAATATTTGGAATATGTTCCTATTTCAAATGTAGCTAATTCAATAAATAATTTTAAAGATGCATATAGTGGTAATATTATAAATATAAATAATATTGATAAACAAATTTTATTAGAAAATGTATATTATAAATGTGGATATGAAAATACAAATGAAAAAGTTAAATATGATTTATGTGGAAATGTTTTATGTGAAGCCAATAAATATGTTTCAATAGAAGAGTTTAATAATAAATCAAAATCTATGTATAATTATGTTAATAATGAATTATCACAATTTATCGTAGTTGATGGCGATGTTATAAAATCAGATAATTATTATGCATTTTTTGAAGCAAGAGGAGATTATAAGGTTACAAAAGTAAATATAGTTAAAGACTATGAAGAATTAAATGATGAATTAATTATATATGAACAAGCAGGTTTAATACAAATTGATAACAATATTGCAAATATTTATAAATATCATAACAATAGATCAATATTAAATCAAATATCAATTATTAATGATAATTATACTGAAGCAATAGAAAAAGGAAAAAAATATATTGAAGAAAATATTAATAATTTTAGTATATTTAAACATACATTTAAATTAAATAAAGAAACAAATGAATATTATTGGTATCAAACAGAATTAAATTAAAAATATATAGTTAGTTTTAAATTGATTAATATAACAAAAAAATATATAATTATATTAGTAATAAATTATTAAAATAAAAGGAGAATAGTATGAGTCCAGTTATAACTAGTTTTCATGGTTTTGAATTAAGATGGTATTCAGTAATTTTATTAGTAGCGTTTTTAGTAGGATATTTTATTGTTGATAAAGAAACTAAAAGATTTGATTTACCAAAAGGTTTTATGTTTAATATGATATTTTGGGTAATAATATTTGGTATTATTGGTGCAAGAATATATTATGTTATATTTGATTGGTCTTATTTTAGTGAACATATTGGAGAAATTATAAAAATTTGGAATGGTGGACTTGCTATACATGGTGGTGTTATAGCAGGACTACTTACTGTTATAGCATATACAAAAAGATATAAATTAAGAGTAGTTAGGTATACTGATTTTATGGTACCTGGATTAATTTTAGGTCAAGCAAT
>CANRDR010000030.1 GCA_947629425.1 uncultured Bacilli bacterium
AATGCTCTTGTAAATGGTAATGATGTTATTGTTAATAATGCTAAATCTAATACTATAAATACCATTAATACTATTACTATTCTTTTTTTCTTTTTATTTAACTTAATAAATACATTTCTATTCATATAAATCTCTTTTCCATATAAAAAAATTATATAAGTATAACCCCCCCCTAGCGAACAAATGTTCTTTTGAGAGAGATTGGTTATATAATTCAATTCTTCGTATATAATTTTTAATTTTTTGAGTACTTTCTTACTCTATTTACATTATACTTTATAATTTATTTCTTTACAAGTACATTTATTTATGATATATATTAATTAAGAAAGTACATCGATTGATTTAGGTTCGATGCTTTCCAAAATTTATTATTTTATTTGAAAAGACATCATTCAACCCCCTGTGGAAATGATGTCTTAATTGTTTTATTTTACTTATTTATATAATAATATATAATATAGCAAGAATAAGCATTAAGATTATGATAAGTTGATAAAATATTTTATCCTTCATAGGCCCTCCTTATTCTAGGAAAGCGCCATCACCACAGTCAATCGATGTACAAAATACACATTATCATACTAATTAATTTAATGCAAATCATCGATTCTTAAAATCTGTTTAAATTTTTGAACAGATTTTTTAAATGTATTATATAATTTATTAAATTGTCTATACCTTTTTAATTTTTTGTATGCAGATTTTTATTATTTATATATTTTCATATTTTTTAAAAAATAATTCATCTACATTTTTATTTGAATTGTTAATAAGTATATTTTTATCAACATTTAATTCTTTAGATACAAAATCAATTATTTCATTTAAGTATTTAGGAGAATTAGTTTCACTTCTATATGGTACTGGAGTTAAATATGGACTATCTGTTTCAAATACAATATTTTCATAACCTATTTCTTTTAAAACATTTATTAGTTTACAATTTTTAAAAGTAATAACTCCATTTATACCTAATAAATATCCCATTTTTATATATTCCTTAGCAGTTTCAACACTACCATTAAAACAATGTATTATTCCTTTTACATTATAATCTTTTAATATATTAATCATATCTTTAGTTGATTCTCTAGAATGAATAATTACAGGTAAATTATATCTTTCTGCTAAATCCATTTGACTTTTAAATAATTTTATTTGTTCTTCCTTATTTAATTCTTCATAATGATAATCTAAACCTATTTCACCTATACCTAACATTTTTTTATTATTTAAATTTTCTTTTATTAATTCTTCTACTTTTTTTAAATCATTAATATCACTTTCAGGATATACACCTAATACAAAATACATAGAATCATATTTTTTAGATAATTCTATTACTTCTAATGAAGATTTATAATCACATGCATTATTAATAATTCTACCAATATTATTTTTACTTAATTCATTCATTAAACTATCTATATCATTATAATATTCTTTATATATATGACAATGTGTATCAGTAATCATTAAATCACTTCCAAATAAATTATATAATAAAAGAAAACATATTTCTATGTTAACTTATTATACTAATTAAAACATTCTTAATTAAATTTATTATTTCTGTATTATTTTCTTCTAATTCATTTAAAATAATTAAATAACCTATTAAATTGCTATCAACTATTATTGGATTAGAATATACATAATGGTTAGCATTTCTATTTAAAAACAATTCTCCAACAAATTTAGTATTATTAAAACTTGTTAAATCTACTTTTATAGTATCATTATATTGAAAATTATCATTAGTACTAGATATTATTTTATTTTTATCTGTAATTAATATATCAAATTTAACAAAATATTTTATTAATTTTAATAAATCATCTATTACATTTTTATAATTTTCTATACCTAATGATTTTTTTATAATAATTGAATCATTTTCTATATATAATTCTAATTCATCAAAATCTTTTATTTTAAAATTATTTCTTAATTCTTTTGGTATAACTATTCTACCTAACTCATCTATTCTTTTTTTAAACATACTATTCAAAAGATATCACCAATATTAGTATGATTTTTTATGTATTTTTTATACAGTCTTTTATTAAAATAATTAAGTCTAATAAATCTTTTACATAATCACTATTTCTATTAGCAATATTTAAAGATATATGTATTCTTTTTAAAGCATATTTTAATTTAAATTTTGGATTAATATTATAAATTTTTAAGAATAATTTTTCTCCATCTATTTTATTAGATATTTCTTCAGGAATTTCTATTTCGACTAAATTATTTAAGTATCTAATGTTTGTTATTTTAAGTTCATCTGCAATACTTTGGAACCATTCTTCATACATATAATTTATTATATCGTCATTTAATTTTCCAAATCTATCAACTAATTCATTTTTTACTTTATCAAAACTTTCTTGTGAATTTATTTCATTTATTAGTTTATGAATTTCTATTCTTAATGATTCATCATCTACATAATCAGTAGATATAGATGTTGTGATATCTAACATATTTGTTGTACTTTCTTTATCTTCTTTTACTTCTATTCCTTTTAGTCTATTTACTTCTTCATTTACCATATCCATATATAAGTCTATACCTACAGAATCTATAAAACCTGATTGACTACTTCCTAATAATTCTCCAGCACCTCTAATAGATAAATCTCTCATTGCAATTTTATATCCACTACCTAATGAAGTAAAATCTTTTATTGTTTTTAATCTTTTTATTGCAATATCATTTAAAAATTTACGTTTATCATACATCATGTATGCATATGCTATTCTATCACTTCTTCCAACTCTACCTCTTATTTGATAAAGTTGGCTTAATCCAAACATATCTGCATTTTTTATTATTAAAGTATTTACATTAGGTATATCAATTCCTGTTTCTATAATTGTAGTACATATTAATACATTATAAATCCCTTCTATGAAATCATTTACAATAGTATTTAACTTTTCTTTATCCATTCTTCCATATGCAATACATGGTTTAGAATCAGGTACAAGTTTTGTTATTTTATCATAGAGATTATCTAGTTCACTTATATTATTATTTAAAATATATACTTGTCCATCTCTTGACAATTCTTTATATATTGCTTCTTTTAATAAATAATCATTATCTTCAACAACATATGTTTGTACTGGATATCGATTTCCGGGTGGTGTATCTATTATTGACAAATCTTTTACGCCACTCATAGACATTTTTAACGTTCTTGGTATAGGAGTTGCTGACAATGTCAATACATTTACATTCTTTTTTAGTTGTTTTAATTTTTCTTTTTGAGATACTCCAAATCGTTGTTCTTCATCAATTATTAAAAGTCCTAATCTTTTATATTTTAATGCACTATTAAATAATTTATGAGTTCCAATTACTATATCTATAGTACCTTTTTCTAATCCATCACATATTCTATTAAAATCTTTAGATGATGTAAATCTATTTAACAGTTCTATATTAACTGGAAAATGTCTAAATCTTTTTAAACATGCACCATATTGTTGTTTTGACAAAATTGTTGTAGGACATAAGTAAACTACTTGTCTATTATTCATTACAGTTTTAAACATAGCTCGCATTGCAACTTCAGTTTTACCAAATCCTACATCACCACATAATAATCTATCCATAGGTTTTTCTTTATTTAAATCATTTAATATTTCATTTATACATTTTGTTTGATCTGGAGTTTCTTCATATTCAAAATCATTCGCAAACATTACTTCTTCTGGAAAATCTATATACTTTTCTCCTTGTGCAAGTTCTCTTTCTGCATATAAATTTATTAAATCTTGTGATATGTCTTTTATTTTATTACGCACTTTTAATTTAGTTTTATTCCATGCATTGCTACCTAATTCATTTAATTTTGGAGTAATTTCACTATCACTATATTTATATATTGTTTCTATTTTTTGTGCAGGTATATAAACTTTTCCATCTTTAGCATATTGTATTAGCAAATAATCTTTTTTTATACCTTTATTTTCTAAAGTAACTAATCCATCATATCTTCCTATACCATGTGCTATATGTACAACATAATCTCCTTTTTTTAAATCTTCAAATCCTTTTATTTTTCTTCCAATATTATAATGATTTAAAAAACTTGTTCTATATTTTATATTTTCTATATCATATTCAGATATAACTATATAGTCATTAAATATAAATCCATTAGATATTTTTCTTTCAATTATATTTACAAAACCTTTTAAATAAGTATTAAAAGATACTATATTACCAAACATATTTATTATTTTATTTTTTAATATTTCATTTGTAATCATAAATATAATTATTTTATTTTTTATATTTGTTTCTACAAATTCTTTTAAATTATTAAAGTTATTATTAAAATTAATTACATCACGTGATTCATATTTTATAATATTATTTTCTATTTTGTTATCATCTAAAGTATTAATATATATTTTTTTATTTATATCCTTTATATTTAATTCATCAAAATAATCTTTATCTATTATAGTATTTTCTATTGTATTATTTTTATAATTATTATAAGAATTTATTATTTTATTATAATCAATTATAAAAACATTTGGTTTTTTTAATTGTTCATAAATAGTAGTTTTTAATGTATCTTTATTTTTATCACTAAAACTATAAATGTTTACTTCATCTACTGTTTTATTAGATATTTGTGTTTCTTCATTAAAAAATCTTATGGAATCAATATCAGATCCAAAAAATTCCAATCTAATTGGACAGTCATAGTTAATAGAAAATATATCTATTATAAAATTTCTTACTGCATATTCTCCTGTTGTAGTTACTAAATTAGTTTTATTATATGAATTTTCTTCTAAGAATTTTATTACTTCTTCTCTTTTTGTTTGTTTATTAATTATAAAATTAGTTGATTTTGAATCTATATATTTTAAGTATCCTGTTAAGTTAGTTATTACTATGTTTTTTTTGTTTTTTATTTTATTTAATGTATCTATTCTTGATATTTTTAAATCAGGTGAACTTGCAACTGCTAATATGCTTGCAAATTCGTCCATTGGAAATAGTAATGTATCTTCACATAATTCGTGTATACCTTTATAAATCATATTTGTATCATATAATGATTCAGTTAAAACTAATATATTTTCGTTATTTTGTTCAAAGTAATTTAATATATATTCATTAATTAAAGAATTATTTAGTCCTGTAACAGTAAGATTATTTTCATATTTAAATAAATCTTTATACATATTAACCTACCTATTATATTTATTCATTACATAATTATAGTCATATTCTATAAAATCATCTATTGCATTACATAGTGTATTAAAATCAATTTGTTCCATTTCTTTTTTAGAAAATTTTCCTAATACATAATCAATAGTATCATTAATATTATTAGTTTTTATTCCTATTTTCATTCTAAAAAATTCTTGTGTATTTAAATTATTTATAATTGATTTTATTCCATTATGTCCACCAGAACTACTATTAAATTTAAATTTATATTTTCCAATTTCAATATCTAAATCATCTTGTATTATCATAATATTTTCTAATGGTATATCAAAGTATTTAACAAATTTTTTAACTGATTCACCTGAATTATTCATAAATGTAAGTGGTTTTAAAAATATTACTTTATTTTTTTCATAATAAAATCCATTAAATTTTTCTTGAAATTTAACTTTACCTAAATATTTATCAATTGTCATAAATCCAATGTTATGTCTAGTATTTGTATAAGATTCGCCTAGATTTCCTAGTCCAACTATTAATTTCATCTGTCCTCCAAAAATTTATCTATATATAATGGTTTTAATATTTTTAAATCATCTTTACAATTTAATTTACCTTCTATTAACAAAAAACATGAATTGCTATCAATATTATCATAAACAAATTGTAATTTTCTTAATCCAAAATTATATTTTTTAAATAATTCTAATATTTCTGTAAATCTTTCATTTCTATGTACTAAATATAAACTACCACTATATTTTAATATTTCACTTGATTTTTTTATTATATCTTCTAAAGTTATTTTTATTTCATGTCTTGCAATTGCCTTAGAATCATTTTTATTTATTAGTGATGTTTTATCATATTTAAAATATGGTGGATTACATGTTACTATATCAAAATAATTATCATATCCATTCAAATTTAAAACATCTAAATTTAGTAGTTTTATGTTATCTATATTATTAAGTTTTATGCTTTCTAATGCCATATCATATATATTCTTTTGTATTTCTATACCATATATATTTTTATTAAATTTAGTAGATAAAATTAATGGTATAGGTGCATTACCTGTACATAAATCTATTATATTTTTACATCTATCAGTTATATTCACAAATTCAGCAAGTAATACTGAATCTATTGAATATTTAAAACAACTTTTATCTTGATATATTTTTAAATTATAACCTAATAAATCATTTATCACTATAATCAACTACTTTATCTTCATCATTTATAGTAACGGTTACTTTTTTATTTATTACATCTATTGATTTTACTATTCCTTTTTCTTTTTCTACTTTAATTTCATCACCAACTTTTGGTAATTCTTCACGAATTTGTGTATAAGTTTCATCTTCATATTGTAAACAACATAGAAGTCTTCCACATGCTCCATTTATATTGCTAGGATTTAATGATATATTTTGATTTTTTGCCATATTTATTGATATACCTTTAATATCACCTTTAAATCTTTTACAACATATTGTTAGTCCACATAATCCTATGCCACCAATTTCACGTGCTTTATCACGTACACCTATTTGATGTAATTCTATATGAGTTTTATATTTAGATGCTAAATACTTTACTAATTCTCTAAAATCTACTCTTTCATCTGCAACAAAATTAATTGTTAATTGTTTTTTATCAAATGTAAAGTTAGCATCAACTATTCTCATAGGAATATTATCTTTAATTACTTTCTTTTTTGTATCTTCACATACTATAGTAGCATCTTTTAAGTTATCTAAATAAGTATTATAGTCTTTTTTTGTTGCTTTTCTAATTACAGGTTTTAATTCATAATCTATATTATCATCAGTTACAGTTTCTTTTACAACTGTACCTAATTGTATACCTTTTTCTGTTTCAACAATTACATAATCATCTTTATTTAATTCAATATCATTATTTTCAAAATAATATTCTTTTCCATCTTTTTTAAATATTACACTTATAACACTCATTTTATTCACTTCCTAACATTAAATAATCTAATACATAATCTATATTTACATTCTTATTTAATAATGTAATCGCTCTATTTAATTTTCTTATAATTATTATATCTTTTTCATTTAATTTTTTATATAAGTAATTTAAATATTGTTCAAACATATTTATTAAATCAGTTCTTTCATATTTTTCAAATAATTTTTTTGCATTAAATATATCATATGGTTTACTATTATATAAAAACTTTTCTATTAAATCAAATTCATTATTATCTAATTCATTATTTATTTCATAAAATACATTTATCGTTTGACATCTACTTTTTATAGTAGGTAATACTGAATCTAAATTAGTTGTTATAAAAAATGCTATTATACCATTTGATGGTTCTTCTAAAAATTTTAGTATTACGTTAGCACTAGATGGATTTAATTTATGTACTTCTTCTATTACATAAATTCTATATTTATTTATATAAGATGTTGTTTGAAAAAAACTTTTTAAATTTGATACTTCTTCTTTTAATATTTTATTTTTATCACTTTTTTCTATTATTTGTAAATCTGAACTTATTTTATTTAAATTATCTACATTATTTATATTTTTAATTAGTGTATATACATCTTTTTTACAGTTATCAAAATCATTTGTATAAAAAATAAAAGAATGGGAATTTTTATTTCCATCGAATTCTTCATTTATTTCTTTAAAACGTTCATTTATATACAATATTACCACCTACTTAAAAATAATAATAACATCACTCCTGGAAATTTTAGAAAGTACGCTACTAGAAATGTAAAGATATTTATTGGTATGTTATATCCTAGTTTAGATAAAAATATGTTGAAGATAAATAAGTATATTATTGACAAACATATATTCTTTACTACTTTTATTAATTTCATAATATTTCACCTATAAAATATTATGCATAATATACTTTAAATATCTTTTCTATCTTTTAATGCTCTATCAAGTGTTATTGAATCTAAATAGTCTAATTCTACTCCGGCTGGTATTCCATATGATAATCTAGTTATTTTTACATTATGTCCATCTAATATTTTTTTTAAATATAATGTAGTTGTTTCTCCTTCAATAGATGGTTTTAGTGCAATAATAACTTCTTTATCACCTTTTATTTCATCTATTCTTTTTACTAAACTATCTATATTTAATTCATCAGGAGTTATTCCATCTATAGGTGATATAACTCCATTTAAAACATGATATTTACCATCATAATTACCAGTTTTTTCAAAATTTGCAACACTTTTATAATCTTCTACTACACATATAATACTATCATTTCTAAATTTATTAGAACATATTGGACATATTTCTTTATCAGTTATATATCCACATGTTTTACATCTAACAATATTATTTTTTAAATCATTAATAGATGTTGACAAGTTATTAACATCTTCTTGATTCATTTCTATTATACTTAATGCAAGACGCTCTGCTGTCTTTTCACCTATTCCTTCTAATTTTTTAAAAGAATCAATAGTTTTATTTAAAATATCAGGATACATTAAAATAATCCACCTAAAGATTTACTATAAGCACCTAATTTTTTTTCAATTTCTTTTTCTATTTTTTTATGTGCATCTGATATTGCAATTTTTAACATATCTTCTAAGCATTCAATATCTTCTTGATCCATTGTTGTTTTATTTTTTATTGTTACTTTTTTTAATTCTTTATTTCCATATATTTCTACTTCTACCCATTCACTTGTTCCAGTAAATACTGTTTCATATATTTCTTCTTGTTTTTTTTGTATGTCTTTTTGCATTTTTTGCACTTGTGCCATTAAATTATTCATAATATTCTCCTATCTAACTTCTATTATATCACTACCGAATATATCTTGTGCTAAATTTTTTACTTTATCATCTTCTATTTTTATATTTTCTATTTCATTTATATATTCGTATTTTTTATTTTTATTTTTTATAAAGTTATCTTTTTCTTTTTTCCATTCATTTATAGATAATCCTATAAATTTATATTCTGTTTTATATATTGTATTAAAAGAGTTTTCTATATCTTCTAATTTTGAATTAAATATTACTGATTCACTTTCAACATTAAATGAAAATAGTATATTATTTGTTGAAGCAACTTCAATGTTTGCATTTTCTATATATCCTAATAAGTTATATTCGTTATTATTTTTTAAAGTTTCTATATATTCATTCCATTTAATTTTAAATTCTGTTTTATATTCTTTTGAACAATTATAGAAACTATTATTAATTCTTATTTCTTTTAATTTTTGTTCATTTACATTATCAGTTTTTTCATCTAATATTGTTTCATTTTCCTTTTCTATATTATTATCATTTTCATTTTTCATTTCCTTAGTTTGATTTTCAATTTCTTTTGGTTTTTCATCAGAAATTATTTCCCGGGAAATAATTTGATTGAATTCAAATGATATTAGTTCTACTTTTATAAGTGTAAAAGGGTTTACAATTTGATTAGATTGTATTGTAATATTGTTCAATCTATTTATTAATTCTCTTATTTTGTCTACATATTTCATTTCATTTATTATTTTATCTAATAAATATTCTATGAAATTATTTATGAAATTAAAAGGTGTTACTCCACTTTTGTTTATTTCATCTATGGTTTTATCTATTGCTTTTTTATCATTTTGTAATAAATATGTAAATAAGTCATCCATTTTTGACTTTGTTAATACTCCAAAACAACTTTCAACTAATTTACTGTCAACTTTTTCGTTTAATTTTGAAACTTGATCTAAGTATCCTAATGCGTCTCTCAAACATCCATCAGATAATTTTACAATTTCTTGTAAAGCTTCATCATCAATTGTAACATTTTCTTTTTCTGCAATTGTTTTTAAATGGTTTTGCATTAAATCATTTGGTATTTTTGAAAAGTCAAATCTTTGACATCTAGACATTACTGTATCAGGTATTTTATTAATTTCTGTCGTTGCTAATATAAATATAACATGACTAGGTGGTTCTTCTAATGTTTTTAAAAAGGCATTCCATGCACTATTTGAAAGCATGTGTACTTCATCAATAATATATACTTTATATTTTGAATTATAAGGTGCAATTTTTACGCTATCACGAAGCATTCTTATTTCTTCAACACCATTATTGCTTGCTGCATCTATTTCTATTATATCAGCAGATTCATTATATTCTTTACATCTATCGCAATTATCACAAGAAATACCATTTTCATTATGTAAACAATTTAGTGTTTTTGCAAATATTTTGGCTGTACTTGTTTTTCCTGTACCTCTAGGCCCAGTAAATATATATGCATGTGCAATTTTGTTAAGTTTTATCGAATTAGATAATACTTCTTTTATGTTTTCTTGTCCTATTAATTCATTAAAATTTTTAGGTCTATATTTTCTGTAAAATACCTTATAATCCATAATAAAACCTCCATATTTATTCTATCAAATTGGAGGTTACAAGTCTATTAAAATAGGTATATTTTATCTTAATTTATTAAAGCAGTCATTAATTAATTGTTGAAAACTTTCTTTTTTATTATCATACAGTTGTTCGTATATTGTTTTATCATATTTGTTAGTTATTTTGCCTTTTTTTAATATATAATAAACTTTGTTAATTCTAGACTCAGAAATAAGTTCCTTACACATATTGCATGGTTCTAAACTAACATACATATCACAATCATTTAAATTCCATCTTTTTAGTTTTTCATATGCTTTTATTAAGCATAATATTTCAGCATGATATAATGGATTTTGTTTTATATTTTTTTTATTATATGCTTTTGCAATTATTTTATTATTTTTTACGATAATCGCACTTACTGGTATATCATTTTTTTTGCTAGCCTTTTTTGCTAATTTATATAGTATTTGTTCATAATTCATATTTATCTCCATAAAAAAATGTGCACATTAATATTATTTAATATGGCTGCTGCGTTCCCGCCCTGACCAGGTAATAAAAACATTAATTGCACGTATTAATAATAACATTTTTATTTTATTTAATCAATTTATTTTTATCTTAACTAACTTTTTAAATTTATTTTCTTCAATGTTTCACGTGAAACCTTATTATATTTAAATAATTAAATTAATATTACATTTTATATTTTATGTTTCACGTGAAACATAAAAGGAATAGTTTTTATTCTATTCCTTATTATCGTTTTCATTAGAATCAGGAGTATCTTTTGCAACAGTATTATTATCAGTATTTTCTTGTTGTTCATCAGTTTCTATGTTTTCTTCTTCATTTTTATTAACAACACTAATAGTTGCAACTTGTTGATTATCTTTTAAGTTAATTAGTTTAACACCTTGAGTAACTCTACCCAATTGACTAATTTGATTCATTGGTAATCTTATAACCATACCAGAATCAGTAATTATCATTAAATCTTGTTCATCTGTTGCTATCTTAAATGCAGCCATTGCTCCATTTTTATCAGTTATATTTAATGCTTTAACACCTTTACTACCTCTTCTAGTTGTTCTATATTCACTTATTAAAGTTTTCTTTCCATAACCTTTTCTAGTAACAATTAAAATATTTTCATCTAAATTAGCAACTTCTAATCCTACACATGTTGAGTCTCCTAAATTAATTCCTCTAACGCCTGATGCAGTTCTTCCCATAACTCTTACTTCATCTTCTTTAAAGACTACCATATGTCCTGCTAATGAACCCATCATAACATAATTATCACCATTAGATTTTTTAACACCTATTAGTTCATCATTTTCTTTTAAAGTAATACATATCTTTCCTGTTGCTCTTATGTTTTCAAAATCAGCAATTGGAGTACGTTTAATTAAACCTTTTTTAGTACCAAATACAAAATATTTAGTTTCTTCATTTTTACTAAGTTTAATTACACTGTTAATAACTTCATCTTTTTCAACAGGCAATAAATTAATAATTGGCAATCCTTTTGCTTGTTTGCTAAATTCTGGAATTTCATATCCTTTAATTCTATAAACTTTACCTTTATTGCTAAAGAATAATACATAATCATGTGTAGATATGTCAATCATATGTTCAACAAAGTCTTCTTCATTAGTTGACATTCCCTTTACACCTACTCCACCTCTATTTTGAGATCTATAAGTATCAAGTGTCAAACGCTTTACATATCCCTTATTTGTTAATGTTACAATGACATCTTCTTCAGGAATAAGTGATTCATCTTCTATATATTCTATAGCAGTCATATCTATATGAGTTCTTCTATCATCAGCATATTTTGCTTTTATTTCTAATAATTCATTTTTAATTATTTCTAAAATCTTTTCACGAGAACCTAAAATTTCTTTATATTCTTCTATTTTTTGTAATAAATCTTTAAGTTCTTCTTCAATTTTATTTCTTTCTAAACCAGTTAAACGACGTAATTTCAATTCTAATATAGCATCTGCTTGTATATCAGTTAAACTATATTTATTCATTAATTGTTCTTTTGCAATTATATCAGTTTCTGATTCTCTAATTATTTTAATAAAATCATCTAAATTATCAAGTGCAATTTTATATCCTTCTAAAATATGAACTCTTTTTTCCGCTTTATCTAATTCAAATCTTGTTCTTCTAATAATTACTTCTTCTTGATAATTTAAATATTTTGAAATAATTTCTTTTAATCCTAGTGTTCTTGGCACTTTATTATCTATCATTAAGAATATTATTCCATAAGTAGTTTGAAATTGTGTATGTTTATATAAATTATTTAATACAACTTGTGGATTAGCATCTTTTTTAAGAGTTATTGTTATTTTTACTCCTTCTTTTAAATCAGTATGATAATCTGCTATTCCATCAATTATTTTATTATGTACAAGTTCTGCTACTTTTGTTTTTAAATCAGATACATTTACACCATATGGAACTTCATCAACAATAATATAATTTTTACCATTTTTTTCTTCTATAGTTGCTTTACTTCTTATAGTAATAGTTCCTCTTCCTGTTTCATAAGCCTTTTTTATTCCACTATTACCTAATATTATACCTCCTGTTGGAAAATCAGGTCCTGGTATATATTTCATTAATCCATCAGTATCTATTTCAGGATTATCTATATATGCAATACAACCATCTATTACTTCACCTAAATTATGTGGTGGTATATTAGTAGCCATACCTACTGCAATACCCATTGTTCCATTTACTAATATATTAGGAAATCTTGATG
>CANRDR010000031.1 GCA_947629425.1 uncultured Bacilli bacterium
ATATAGCAAAATTCTCATTTTTAGTAAATGGTAAAATAAATGAAGAAGTTAATATTAATTTAGAAAAAACATTAGATGATAACTATACAAAAGTAATACCAGGAAGTAGTGGCATAATTTCATTAAAGTTAGATGCAAGAGAAAGTGAAGTAAATATAAGAAGTGTAATAAAAATAAATAGAGAAAGTATACCAGATAATTTAAAAATATATAAAGATTCAGAATATAGAGTAGAAATAAATGATATAGTAGAAATAATAAATTATAAAGAAAGTAAAGATGTAAAATTATATTGGAAATGGATATTTACAGAAGATAATGAGAATGAATGGATGGACAAACAAATAAGTATAAATATAAGTGTAACAGGAGAACAAATAATAAATGAAGAAGATGAAATACCATATGAAGAAAGTACATTAGCATATAATATAATAAAGAATGCAATGAAAGCATTACCTGATACAGAAAGTACAATATATTCACCAGAACCAAAAACAGTACCTGCAAAAGAAGCAAGTAATATTGATGAAAGAACACTAAGTATAACAGAAGATGATGATGGTAATTCATACTATTTTAGAGGAAATGTATTAGATAATTATTTAAACTTTAATGAAATGTGTTGGAGAGTAGTACGTATTGAAGGCGATGGTTCAGTAAAATTAATACTAGAAGATAATAAAAGTTTATGTCAAAATGCAACAGGAGGAGAAAATGCCTTTATAGGTACAGGAACATATGGATATAAAAAAGAAGATGCATATTATAAATTTGATTATGAAAATTGCACATCAGATTCAGATACATGTATAAAAAAACAATTAGATAAATGGTTTGAAGAAAAAATAAAAGACGAAACTTTAAAGAATAAATTAAAAAAGGAAAATTGGTATCTTGGCAATATGGATGAATTGTATGAACATCCTGTTTCAAATTCAAACTACACACTTGCTGGCGTAAGAATGTATGGTTTGAGAGGTACTTTTTATTCAAGTTTATTAGACACACAAAATGAAATAAAAGATTTTATTGGATTACTGAGTTCGGATGAAATAACTTTATCAGGCATAACAATTAATAAAAATACTGCAGGAACATGTTATCTATTTAAACAAGGTACTACATGGTGGACAATGACACCGCTTTATCGAAGTCAAAAATATCAAAATGATTATTCATATAGTGTAGGCAATGATTATGGAGGAGGAACTGATAATAATTCTAGCGTAAACAAATATAATAATATAAGACCATCTATAGTATTAAAATCTGGAATAAATTTAACAAGTGGAAACGGTTCAAAAGATAATCCATACACAGTTTAAATAAAAAGAATAAGTTTCAAAAAATAAACAACTTATTCTTTTTATAACAACATTTTATATCTATTAACAATAGCATTTATTTTAATAAAGTTTTCATTAGAAAAATTATTTTTATATTTAACTAAATTAAAACTATTAGGGTTATTTAAAACTTCTTTATATTTAGTTTTAATAAAATTATAAATAAAATCTAATTCATTGCTATTTAAATTAATATTATTTTTAATTGCAAAATTATTAATATCACTTTTAGTTATTTTATTAATATAAGATTCAACTACATTAAACATATTATCACCAATACATTATATGTTTTAAATAATAAATAAATTACATACTAATAATGGTGATTACATGAAAAAAAACATACTTTATATATTAGTAATAATTACATTTATAATACCAATAATAAGAATGAGCTATTTAATGTTTTATAAAAGTAATTATTATAATAAAATATTAAGTGATAACAATAATAAAATAATATATGGTTCTACTGCACCTAGAGGTAGAATACTTGATAGAAATGGTAATATAATAGTAGATAATGTAGGTATAAAAACTATTATATATAATAAATTAAGTGGTATAGGAGAATTTGATGAAATTAGTATTGCAGAAAAACTTGCAAGTGTATTAGATATTAATATAGGTAGTACAAACGAACAAAAATATTATTATTATTTAAAAAATAAAGATAAAGTTAATAAATTAGTTAAAAGTGAAACAATAAAAAAATATAATGAAAGAAAAATATCTAGTAAAGAATTATTAGATATAAAATTAGATTTAATAACAGATGATATGTTAAATAATTTAACTGATATAGAAAAGAAAGCATCTTACATATTTAATATAATGAATAAAGGTTATAATTATCAAGATAAAATAATTAAAAAAAATTGTACAGATATAGAATATAGTACAATATTAGAAATGAATTTAAGTGGAATACGTACTGAAATGACTTTTGAAAGAATAAATAATTATGGTAATGTATTATCTAATGTATTAGGTACTATTGGATTAATACCAAATGAATTAGTTAATGATTATTTAGATAAAGGATATTCTTTAGATGATACAGTAGGTACTAGCTATTTAGAAAAATATTATGAAGATTATTTAAAAGGAGAAAAAGCACAATATAAAATAAATAATGATAATACTTTAACTTTAGTTAAAGAAGCGAGTATTGGTAATGATTTAGTATTAAATATAGATATAGAATTACAAAGTAAAATAGAAAATATTTTAGAAAGTGAAATAAAAAAATCTAAATCTTATAGTTCTGCTAAATATTATAATGGTTCTTATATTATAGTAAGTGATCCATCTACTGGTGGTATATTATCTTTTGTAGGTAAAACATATAATAATGGAGTATTTTATAATAATGAAATAGGTAATATTAATAAAAGTTATACAGTAGGAAGTGCTGTTAAAGCAGCAACTATTTCAGTAGGTTATAAATATAATGTAATAGATATTGGAACCCGTGTTAATGATTCTTGTGTTAAATTAAAAAATAAAACAGAAAAATGTAGTTGGAAAAGATTAGGTAGTGTAAATGATATAGAAGCTTTAGCATATTCTTCTAACTATTATCAATTTTTAATTGCAATTGGTTTAACTGGACAAAAATATTATAGAAATATGTCTTTAAATAACTTAGATTATGCATTTAAGGCATATAGAAATATGTTAAAAAGCTATGGATTAGGTACATTAACAGGAATAGATTTAGAAAATGAAACTACAGGTATTATAGGTAAAACAATATCAGATGATTTATTATTAAATTTAAGTATAGGACAATATGATACATATACTCCAGTAGAATTAAGTCAATATATAAATACAGTTGCAAATGGAGGTAATCGTATTAAACTTTCTTTAATGAAAGAAATAGTTTCTCCAGATGGTAAGTCTTTATTAAAAAATGAATCTAATGTATTAGATAGAGTAGATATAGATGAAAAATATATTGAAAGAATAAAAGAAGGATTAAAAATGGTTGCAACTAGTGGAACTGGTTCATATTATATAGATAAAAAATATAAAGCAAGTAGTAAAACAGGAACAAGTGAATCTATTATGGATACTAATGCAGATGGAATATCTGACACATTTACAACTACTAAAACATTTATATCATATATGCCTAATGATAATCCATTATATAGTTTAGTAATAGTAAGTCCAAATATATATTATGATGGTGTACAAAACTCACAATATCCAATAAATACATACTTAGCAAGAAATATATCTTCGATTTTATTTGATTATTAGCATTATCTTTGTTATAATACATTTAGTTAAGTGAGGAGGAGAAAATATGGCTAAAAAGAATGACAATAGAGCTAATATAGAATTAAAATGTAGTGAATGTGGTTTTATAATAAGACCAACAGAAAAAAATAAAAAAAATACACCAGATAAAATGGAAATAAAAAAATATTGTCCTAAATGCAAAAAAACTCAAATATTTAAGGAGAAAAAATAATAAATGAAAGAAAAACAGGTGGGTTACTTTGATCCTTTTAAGAAAAAAGAAAAAGATTTTTTATTAGATGATAAAATAAAAAAAGAACCAAAAAAGAATTCTAAATATAAAAGTCTTACTTTAAAAAGGAAATAGAAAGGAGTTTTTATGAATATTAATATAAATGATATTAAAAATGGAATGACTGTTATTATTGATGGTAAACTATGTTTAATAGAAGAATTTCAACATGTAAAACCTGGTAAAGGTTCTGCATTTATGAAAATGAAATTAAGAAATTTAAGAACAGGTTCATTAGTAGAAGAAACATATAATACTAATATTAAAATTGAAAGAGCTAGAGTAGAAAAATCTAAAATGCAATATTTATATAATGATGGTGAAAACTATGTATTTATGAATAATGAAACATATGAACAATTAGAAATACCAAAAGAAAAATTATCTAATGAAATAAAATATTTAAAGGAAAATATGGAAATAGATTTATCTACATATGAAGGAGAAATTATTGGTATAAATTTACCAGAAAAAGTTGAATATGAAGTAACAGAAACAACTGATGCAACTAAAGGTAATACTACTAATAATGCAACTAAAGATGCAACTATTGAAACAGGTTATACTTTAAGAGTTCCATTATTTATTTCACAAGGTGAACATATAATTGTTTCAACAATTGATGGAAAATACGTATCAAGAGCATAATAATGTTCTTTTTTATTTGTAAATTCTATTACGCAAAATTAAAAAAAATTTGAAAATGCGTAATAGAAGTGGTATAATATTTTAGGAGTTGATAATATGTATCTTATAGAAAGAGAACAATATATAAAAAAAATGATAAATGTAATTGGAACTCCAGATATAAAAGTTATTACTGGAGTAAGACGTAGTGGCAAATCTAAATTATTAGAAGCTTTTAAAGATTATATAGTAAATAATATAGAGAATTATAATATAATCCATATTAATTTTAATATAAAAAAGTTTGATAATTTAAAAAATTGTGATTATCTTTATAATTATATAAATGAACATTATGAAAATAATAAAAATAATTTCGTTTTGATTGATGAAGTTCAAATGTGTAAATATTTTGAGAAAACAATTAATTGGATTCATGCAGAAGAAAAATATGATATTTATATTACTGGTTCTAATGCTTTTTTATTAAGTAGTGATTTAGCTACATTATTTACTGGTAGAACTTTTCCTATAGAAATATATCCATTTTCATTTAAAGAATTTGTTAAATACTATAATTATAAAGATTTAAATGAAGCTTTAGATAAATATGTATTAGAAGGTGGTATGTCTGGCTCTTACTTATATAAAACAAACGAAGAAAAGTATGAGTATTTAAAGGATGTATATGATACTTTGATTGTTAGAGATATTCAAAAAAAATATAAAATTCGAAATACTTTATTATTAGATATGTTGAACGATTTTCTTATGGATAATATTTCTAATTTAATATCTTCAAGAAGTATAGCAAGAGAGTTATCTAAAACTAAAAAAGAAAAATATATTAGTGACAAAACTATAAATAACTATATTAAATATTTAACAAATGCTTTTGCTTTCTATAAAGTTAGAAGATATGATATTCAAGGAAAAAAATATTTGTCTACTCAAGATAAGTATTACTTAGTTGACCATTCATTTAAATATGCTAGAATTGGTACTAAAAATATGAATTATGGTAGAATATATGAAAATATTGTTGCAATTGAATTATTAAGACGTGGATATGAATTATATGTTGGAATACTTTATAAAAAAAAGATAGATTTTGTCGCTATAAAAAAAGATGAAAAAATATATATTCAAGTTGCAGATGATATAAGCAATGAAGAAACATTCAAAAGAGAAGTGGATTCTTTATTACAAATAAAAGATGCTTATCCTAAAATACTTATTGCAAGAACTAAACATGATAATTATCAATATGAAGGTATACAAGTTATTGATATTGCAAATTGGTTATTTAATTAAATATTATACTTAATTTTCTATTACGCAAAATTAGAAAAGATTTAAAAATGCGTAATAAATATTCAAAAAAATTATTTAACGAAATCTTGATTTAGTTAGATATGTATAATATAATTTATATTGAAGGAGATAAATTCATGAATGAAAATAAAGAAATTGAAAAACAAAAAGATACAGAAAATGTATTTGAAAAATTAGATAGTGCTAGTAAAAGTAAAGCTGCTATAGAATTAGCAAAAAAGTATAAAGAAGAATTAGAAAAACATGGCGCTAATTATATGGTAGACGATGCACCAATTGTTGAAGAAACTAGTAAAAGAATTAAATAAATTAACCTAACTATAGGTTTTTTTAATGCATTTATTTAATATAATAATACATACTAATTATAGGTGATAGTATGGCATTAAAAAGTACAATAACATTTGGTTTAGTTAATATTCCAGTTAGTTTAAATCCAGTTATTAAAAATAATGATACTTCATTTAATTACTTACATAAAAAATGTTTAAATAGAATATCTTATTTAAAATATTGTAATCATTGTAAAAAAGAAGTAAAAAATAATGAATTAATAAAAGGATATGAATATAGTACTGATAAATATGTTACATTTGATGATGAAGACTTTGAAAAATTAAAAACAAATGAAGAAAAATCTTTAGAAATAATAAGTTTTGTAGATTTAAATGAAGTAGATCCATTATATTATGAAAAAAGCTACTACATAAAAACAGATGGAAAAAATAAAGCTTTTAGTTTATTTAAAAAAGCATTAGAAAAGGCTAAAAAAGTAGCAGTAGCAAGAACAGTATTAAGAGATAAAACATATTACGCTATAATAAGATTTAATAAAAGTAATTTAATAATGACTACACTATATTATGAAGAAGAAATTAAAGAGATAGAAGAAGTAGTAGAAGAAAAATTTACGGAAAAAGAAATGGATTTAGCATTAAAATTAATTAATAGTATGGAAGGTACTTTTAATCCCGATGAATATATAGATGATTATCAAGAAAAAATAAAAGATGCTATAGATAAAAAAATAGATGGAAAAACTATTAAAAAAGCAAAAAGTAAAAAAACAATTAGTGTTAAAAATTTAATGGATGCTTTAGAAAAAAGTTTAAAAGAGGCAACATAATGGATTTATATAATAAACAGATAAAACCAATGTTATTAATAGAAGAAGATAAAATATTTAATGATTCTAATTATTTATATGAAATAAAATTTGATGGAATAAGAGCATTAATATATGTAGATAAAAATAATATAAAAATACAAAATAGAAAAGGGTATGATATGACTAAATTATATCCTGAACTAAATATATTAAAAAATATTGTAGGTAATAAAAAATGTATATTTGATGGAGAAATAGTAATAATGGATAACGGTGTTCCAAACTTTTCTAAATTACAAGAAAGATCTCATTTAAAAGATATAAAAAAGATAAAATACTTTGAAGAAAATTATCCAGTTACTTTTGTATGTTTTGATATATTATATGAAAATATTGATTTAACAAATAAAACATTAATAGAAAGAAAAAAGATTTTATCTAATTATAAAGATAATGATTATTTTGTTAAAACTAAAACTTTTAATGATGGAATTAAATTATTTGAATCTATAAAAAAATTAGATTTAGAAGGAGTAGTAGCTAAAAAGAAAAATAGTTTATATATAATAGGTAAAAGAGTAAGAGATTGGATTAAAATAAAAAATATAAAAGATAGTGATTATTATATAGGTGGTTATTTAGATGATAATAAAAACTATGTTATATCAGTACTTATTGGTGAATATAAAAATAATGAATTTAAATTTGTTAGTAAAGTAACATTAGGTAAGAAAAAGAATGATTATAAAATAATAAAAAAAGCAAAAGTATGTAAAAATAAATTTATTGATTTTAATGATAATAAATATACTTATATAAATCCAGTACTTAAATGTACAGTATCTTATTTAGAAAAAACTAAAAATGGTCATTTAAGACATCCTATTTTTAAATCTATTAAAGAATAATTAATAGATTTTTATAATTAAAAAGACTAATCATTTGACTAGTCTTGTCTATGCCTACTGGCACCTGTCATAGTATAATACCTTATAGGTATGATACTGTCTAAGCATTTCTGCTCCTGTAACTATATACTATACTATTATTTTATTCTAGTCAAGTATTTTTTATACATTTTTTTTCTTATCTTAATTCTGAGAGTAAATACAACTTTAAAAAATGAATTGCATTTACTTTCAGAATTCACCATTTTTTGTGTTTTTATTTAGTGGTATATTCTTTAATGATTTCTTCAGTTATTTCTTTCATTTTTTCTTCAGATAATTTTAACTTTTCTATATAGTCATATTTATTAATAGGTTTAATAATAGATAATTTACTAATCGTTTTCATGTGTTCTACAATAGCATAAGAAATAATATTCTCACGTTTACTATAATATTTTAAACATTTTTTTATTTCTCTTTTTTTGTTTTTATCATTTGTTTTATCATACATTTTTTTTAATTGTTGTATTTCAGTATCAAGTATTAAAATATTACCTAAATTGATACATGTTCTATGTTTTTTAGAAGTAATTGGAATAACATGTAGAATAGGATTATATGCTGTATCATTTTTTGAAATTACTATTGCAAAGTGATCACCTGAAAATTCACTTCCTACATTAACTCCAAATCTCACTTTTATAATTCTACCTCTATTATATCTTTTAAAATATTTTGGTTTTGCATTAATTTCATATAATAATGTTTCGCTTTCCTGTAATCTTGAAATTTCAAAATTAGTAAATTTATCTTTTAAATTCATATCAGATATTGTTATGTTATTATTATGTGTTTCTAATAATTTGTTATGTTTTAATTCTTTTAACACCATATCTCACTTCCTTATTTTATATCTCATATTTGTTAGTTTTTAATATGTAACTATTAATTATTAAAAAATACATATTGCTAAAAATTTTATTAATTATGGAATTATAATCTCTTTTAATACCAAAGCAATATAATTTTTTATTAAAATTCATAGTCTTTATACATAAAAAACAATTGTTCGTATTTGTCAAGTCCTTTATTAAAAAAGAAAATGTAAATAAATTAGTATTAGAAAATAAATAAATATAAGAAATACAATATTAAAAAAATTAGTATTGTTTTTTAATATCTTATCTTATAAATGTTCAAATGATAGAAAGTGTAATATATGTGAAATAAATTTTTATTACGCAAAAATAAAAATTTTCGACTTTTGCGAAATAAAACATAAACATAATTTATTATTGTTTTAAATTCATAAAATTAGTATTATGTGATACAATATAAACGTGATTTATTATGTTTAAAGAGGAATTAAATTTAGTACCACATTTGCCTGGTTCTTATCAAATGTACAATAAAGATAATATAGTAATATATGTTGGAAAGGCTAAAGATTTAAGAAATAGACTTTCTAGTTATTTTAATGGAAAAACAACAGGTAAAACTGCTATTATGGTATCAGAAATAGATCACTTTGAATATATAGTAACTAATAATGAATTAGAAGCATTTATATTAGAATTAAACTTAATAAAAAAATATGATCCTAGATATAATATTCTTTTAAAAGATGACAAAAGTTACCCATATATAGAATATACAAATAAACCATATCCATCTTTAAAAGTAGTAAGATACTTAAATATAAAAAATCATAAAAATAAAACATTATTTGGCCCATACGTAAATGCTTATGCAGCAAGAAGAATAGTTAATTTAATAAATAGATTATATCCATTAAAAAAATGTGATCATATGGAAAAAAATGTATGTCTATATTACCATATTAAAGAATGTTTAGGTTATTGTGTTAAAAATATAGATAAAGAAAAATTAGATGAAATGGAAAATGATATAATTAAATTCTTAAAAGGTAATGAAGAAGTAATAACTAATAAAATAATGGAAAAAATTCGCCTTTATTCTGAACAATTAAACTATGAAGAAGCATTAGAGTTAAAAAAAGAATTAGATTATATTAAAGTAGTTATGGAAAAACAAAGAGTAGAATTACATGATAATGTTAATAGAGATATAATTAATTATTATTTTGATAATGGATATTTAAGTATAGAAATATTTTTCTTAAGAAATGGTAAACTAAGTGGACATGTAAATAAAATAATACCAGTAATGGATGATTATTTAAATGAATTGGAATATTATATAGCATTATATTATAATAAACATGAAATACCTAAAGAAATATTAATAAATAATGAAGTTGATTTAAATTTATTAAGTAATGTTGTTAATACTAAATTTGTAACATCAATAAAAGGTAATAAAAAGAAATTATTAGATATGGCATATAATAATGCTAAAATAAACTTAGAAAATAAATTTGCTATATTAGAAAGTAAAGCACTAAAAACTAAAGGTGCTAATGATGAATTATCTAAATTATTAGGTATAAATATATATAGAATAGATGTTTTTGATAACTCTAATATATTTGGTACATTTAACGTATCAGGTATGGTTGTATTTAAAAATGGGTTACCTTCTAAAAGTGATTATAGAAAATATAAAATTACAGTTGATAAAAATGATGATTATAATACTATGAAAGAAGTTATTTATAGAAGATATTATAGATGTTTAGTAGAAAAACATGAACTTCCTGATTTAATAATAGTAGATGGTGGTAAAAGTCAAATACATGCTTGTTTAGATACTTTAAGAGAATTAAATTTAAAAATAAAAGTATGTGGTCTAGTTAAAAATGATAAACATAGAACTAATGACTTAATGGATGGAGATACATTATCTATTTATAATATAGATAAAACTAGCAATTTATTTCATTATTTAACACGTATACAAGATGAAGTACATAGATTTACAATTAATTATCATAGAACAATAAGAAGTAAAGGTTCTATTTCTAGTGTATTAGATAATATAGAAGGAATTGGTACTAAAAGAAAAAAAGAATTAATTAAAAATTTTGGTAGTGTAAAAAAAATAAGTGAAGCTTCTATAGAAGAATTATCTAAATACGTTCCATTAAATATAGCAGAAAAATTAAAAGAATATTTAGAAAATTATAAGAAAGATAATTAATATTCTCTAATTTAGTGATATAATAAATTTCGTTGGGGGAATAATATGATTAGTATAGAAAATGATTTAAGTTTAGAAAAGAATTTTATAATAATACATAACTTAGTGCCTGGTACTAAAAATGCTCATGAACAAGCTTTTATTGAATTATTTATTAATGGAGAATTAGTAAAAGATTCATCACTTGCATCTAAATTTATATTATTTCAAAGTCAATTCTTTCCTAATTATTGGTTTTATAGATATGAAATTTTAAATCCACTTAATACTATAATTTTTGAATACTCTTTTTTTAACTATGAATTATTTAAAAAGACACATAATCAAGATTATGATGAAGATATTATAGAAAAAAGTAAATTATTTGGAAATATTGTAATGGAATTTTTAATTAGATATAAAAATTATAGTTTAATAGGTGTATCTGGAAATAAAATTATTCTCACATCTAGAAATGATTGTGATAAAGTTTTCTATGATTATTTATATAATGGATATTCTATTCAAAAAATGAGCAAGGTAATATATCATTTAAACTTCAAATATGGTTCGTTAGAGGAAGGATATTTTGAAAAATTAGATACTTTACCTACTAAAGATATTGGAATAAACATAGATGAACAAATTGAAGGTAAAATTCTTCATAAATATTTGCATGTTTTAAATAAGTAATTTAAGATTATAAATTGCATTTTATATAGTTAATACGTTTGACATAAATATGTCAATTTTTCTTTTGTTAAGAAAGTTTTTTTGATATACTAAATATTAGGATGTGTGAATATGGAAGACGTAATAAAGAAAATACATGAATATAGTTTAGAAGAAATAATGTCAGAACGCTTTGCAAGATATTCTAAATATATAATACAAGATAGAGCAATACCTGATGTTAGAGATGGTTTAAAACCAGTTCAAAGAAGAATAATTTATGCAATGTATAGAGATCATAATACATATGATAAACCATTTAAAAAATGTGCTAATGCAGTAGGTATTGTATTAGGAAAATATCATCCACATGGAGATTCATCTGTATATGAAGCAATGGTAAGATTAAGTCAAGATTGGAAACAAAATCATATATTAGTACAAATTGACGGAAATAATGGTTCAATTGATGGAGATGGTCCAGCAGCATATCGTTATACAGAAACCAGACTTGCTAAAATTACAGAAGAATTACTTCGTGATATAGATAAGGATACAGTATTAATGGCTCCTAACTATAGTGATACTTTAATGGAACCAACTGTTCTTCCTGCTAAATTTCCAAATCTTTTAGTAAATGGAACTACAGGAATATCAGCAGGATATGCAACAAACATACCACCACATAATTTAGGTGAGATAATTGATGCAACAATTTTAATAATGGAAAAACCTGATGTTACTTTAGATGAAGTAATGAATATAGTAAAAGGACCTGATTTTCCAACTGGTGCTATAGTAGAAGGTATTGAAGGAATAAAAGAAGCATTTAATACAGGAAGAGGAAAAGTTGTTGTAAAAAGTAAATGTGAATTTATAAAAACAAAAGGAAAAGATCAAATATTAGTATCTGAAATACCATTTGATGTAAATAAACAATTATTAGTTAAAAAAATAGATGATATTAGATTAGATAAAAAAATAGACGGTATACAAGAAGTAAGAGATGAATCAGATAAAGATTCTAATATAAGAATAGTTATTGATTTAAAAAGCGGAAGTGATAAAAATTTAATATTAAATTATCTATTAAAAAATACAGAATTACAAGTAAATTATAATTATAATATGGTTACTATAGTTAATAGAAGACCAAAACTATTAGGTATAATACCTATATTAAAAGCATATATAGAACATCAACGAGAAGTAATAAAAAAACGTAGTGAATTTGATTTAGCAACTGCTAAAAAAGAAATACATACATTAGAAGGATTAGTAAAAGCATTATCTATATTAGATGAAGTAATTGCATGTATTAGAAAAAGTAAAAATAAAACAGATGCAAGAGATAATTTAGTAAAAGAATTTGATTTTACAATAGAACAGGCTACGGCAATACTAGATTTACAATTATATAGATTAACTAATTTCGATGTAACTGTATTAGAAGAAAAATTAGCTAAATTACGTGAAGCAATAGAACTATTAAATCAAATATTAACTAATCCAAAAAAATTAGATAACGTAATTAAAAAAGAATTAAATGCTATTAAAAAAGAATACGCTATTGAAAGAAAAACAGTAATAAATAAAGAAGTAACTGATATAAAAATAGATGCTAATGATTTAATAATAAAAGAAAATGTAGTAGTAGTATTAACTCATGAAGGTTATTTAAAGAAAGTACCTCTTAAA
>CANRDR010000032.1 GCA_947629425.1 uncultured Bacilli bacterium
CATCTATTTTTTCTTTTTCTAATTCGCTTATTCCTCTTCCTTCAGGGCCTAATTCTATTTGATATAAATCACTTGAAAGTAATTTTCTTAGTCTTTCTTCATCCATCTTTAAAACAGGCGCTAATTTTTCTACGGTCATATCTATATCTACAACATGTTGTGGATTATTTTCATTTTTAGTTCTTGATGGAGATAAATACGCTATTACTGTATAAGAATTAACATTTTCTGATAATACTTCTCCACTACTATCATAAATAGTTCCACGATTAGCATAAAGTGTTTTCTTTTCAGTAGTACGTGATAATGCAAACTTTTTTATATCAATTCCATCTATAGTAGTACTTGCAGATACATAAATAAGTTTTCCTATAATTAAACCAAATAAAAGAACAATGCAAATACAAAAAATTTTATTTATTTTAATAGCATTGTTCATATTATAACCTCCTATTTAATTACAATTATATTATCATTAATATACGATAATCCGTATTCTTTTGCAATATCTTGTATACTAGATAGACTTGCTAATTCATTTACTTGCATTTCTAAACTTTCATTTATATTTTTTTGTTTTTCAACCTTTTTCTTCATTCTTTCAACATCTATATTACTTCTAGATAGTATAGCTTTAGAAGCAACAGTTACAATAGGAGATAATACTCCTAATAATATTATAAGTGTTAAAAATATTTTTTCTCCTTTTAAAAATCTAATTGTTCTACTATTCTTTTTCATATTATAACCTTTCTATTATTCTTAATTTAGCACTTTTACTTCTAGAATTTATATCTATTTCTTTCTTAGTTGGTAATATTACTTTATTATTTATTAATTTTATTTTAGGTTTATAAATATCTGGTATATTAGGTAAACCTTTAACTATACTATCAACTTCACTATATTTTTTAAATGTTTGTTTTACAATTCTATCTTCTAAAGAATGAAATGTTATTACAACTAATCTTCCGCCTTTATTTAATAAGTCTATTGCATCAGGTAAAACAGTTTCTAAAACATCTAATTCTTTATTAACTTCTATTCTTAAACTTTGAAATATTTTTCTTTCTGGATGATTTAGATTAAAATATTTATTACCTACACTTTCTTTTATAAGACTAACTAATTCTTTTGTAGTATCAATACTTTTTTCTTTTCTTTTATTAATTATATTTTTTACAATACTTTTGCTAGTTTTTTCTTCTCCATATTTATAAAATATATTTAATAATTCTTTTTCACTATAATTATTTATTATAATTTGTGCAGTTAATTCATTTCTTTTATCCATTCTCATATCAAGTATTGAATCTTTCATGAAACTAAAACCACGTGTTGAATCATCTATTTGTGGACTAGATACTCCTAAATCTAATAAAATACCATCTACTTTTTCTATTCCTTCTTCTTTTAATATTTGTTTCATATCTTTAAAATTTGCTCTAAAAAGTTTATAATTTTTACTTACAGTAGATAATACTTCATTGCTTTTTTCTATAGCATAATCATCTTGATCAAATCCATATAGAAAACCATTTTTAATATTAGATAATATTACTTTACTATGTCCAGCAAGTCCTATAGTTCCATCAACATAAATGCCATCACTTTTAATATTTAAGCCTTCTACTACTTCATCTAACATAACACTATAATGCATTAATATCACCTTCAAATAAGTTTTCTGCTATGTTTGCAAATTGTTCACTACTTTCATTAAAGAAGTTATTCCAATCGTCTTTATTCCATATTTCTAAACGATCATTTACTCCAATAATAACACAATCATGTACTAAGTTAGCATATTTAACTAGATTAGCCTGAATATTAACTCTACCTTGTTTATCTAATTCACATACAGTAGCACCTGATAAGAAAAATCTTGTAAATAAACGAGAATCTTTTTTAGTAAATGGAAGAGTTTTTAATTTTT
Source organism: uncultured Bacilli bacterium (assembly GCA_947629425.1). GTDB lineage: Bacteria > Bacillota_I > Bacilli_A > RF39 > UBA660 > UMGS1124. The sequence continues at coordinate 1,937 of CANRDR010000032.1, forward strand.
TTGTTATATTATCCCATTCAGTTAAAGAATATACAAACAAACAATTTTCTAATCCACGTGTAATAACAAACTTTTCTCCTAAAGCACATCTAAATTTGCTAGGAATAATAAGTCTATTTTTATCATCAAGATTATGTTCGTATTCTCCCATTAGCATTTTAATCCCCCACTTTCTACCACTTTGTGCCACTCTATAGATAAATAATATAACATAAGTAAAAAAAATACAATATTTTTTTAAAAAAATCAGCATTTTTTTGCTGACTTTACATTTTATGTAAACTAAAATTATAAATGATTATTTATTTTTGTTTAGTTTATTCATTGAAGATTTTTGCCACTTGTGGCATTTTTCTTCAATATATTTATATTATTATTTAAAAAATGTAGATAATATTATGTCTACATTTGTCTACTTTTTTTAAATATTTATTCTTTAATAATACCATCTAAACTAAATGCCCTATAATATATTTTTAAAATAATAAAATATAATACTAATTACTAGCAAATAATAAAATAATATTTATTTTATAATCTTTTTCAATTCTTTAATTTTTTGACGAGAGTTTGCCCTTCTTTCTCCAAAAATTCTATTTGATATTTTAAGATAATCTTTTGAAGTTTCAATTTCATTTATATTTTCTAATATATTATGTAATTTTTTTATTCTATCTTCTTTTGTTAATATATGTCTTTCATATTTAGCTCTCAAAATTTCATTGCTAAATTTAATTGGTTTAATGTTAATTCCTTTTATTTCATTAATCATTTTTATAAATTGTTCAATACTTGCCCTACTAAATCCTCTTATACATATAAAACTATTTTTATTCTTAACTATAAAGTCCTTAAGAGAATTATAATCTCCTAAAAATTGATTTCTATTTATCCACTTATTATTTTCCTTTTGATCAAAATAAATTTTAGGATTAACTATTGTTCCTAATTTTTTAATATAATAACAATTTTCTAAATTATCTTCAAAATTAAAATTTTTAGTACTAAATAGTACGTTATCCTTAATAATAAAATAAGTTGAAAATTTGTATTTTTTAAAATTTTCTTTCATAGATAATCTCCTCGTTTAGTTTTATATTCTATCATACTTTTTTATACAATCATATGAAATATAAACATTTTTATATTAATTAATACTTATTATTAACTATTATTAAGTTTTAACTTTCACTTTATAAACAGATATTAAACTCAATTTTTCAATTAATTTTAATTAATTCAAATTTTAATATACTAGAATTTATGATAATATTATATATAGAAATGCATTAAAGTACTTTATGGGAGGTTTTGCTATGCAATATTATTTAAAATTAATAAAAAAATACTATGGAGAAAATATGGCTCGCTTATGTAGAGAACTATTTCCAACAATATTAGAAAAAGAAGGATTACTAATAAAACTTATTGAATCAAAATTTGCTCATAATAAGTTTTTATATGATGATATTGTTAAATATGATTTAATATCGGATTTTCAAACTTTTATTTATAGTCTTACTGCTAAACCAATTGAACTTTTAGAAACAGATAAATCTGTAGAAGAATTATTAAGTGAAGCAGGTTACAATTTTTATGAATGCAAAACTGAAGAAGACATACAAAAATTTAAAAATCTTTATGAATCAGATGAAGAACTATGCACATTTAATGGTGGACGTTTAAAATCATGCCATGTATTTTTTGCTATAAAGAAAAATGTAAAAGAAATAAAAAGAGAGAATTTTAAAAATCCAAAAAGACAAGATGAATACGGAACGAGCGTATTATCAATACAATTTACTCGTGGAGAACATAATACTTTATCAATTAAAAATAGATATAATCATACTGTATCTAATCCCGATGCAACTTTTAAAAATAATTTGGAAAATATAATACCTGGATTAACTCGTGCTTTTGAACGTCAATATGGTTTTAAGATAAATCAAAATCCAACTGATTTTAAAATTTATAACTATGTTATTGCAGGTGATGGAAAATTTTATAAATATAATGATGAATTTGATAATATTTATTATGGTCCTAATAATATTATTATAGATAAATTTAATGTACAAAAAAAATTTTTAGATAAAAGTAGATATATTGTAATAGGAGTTTTAATATTAGATTTAAAAGAAAAAAAATTATTCTTTTATTCTCAAAATTTAAAATATGAAACATTACCAAAATATGTTGGAGAAATTGAAAAAATTGAACTTACTAATTTAAAGAATGAAAACAAAAAAGTTACAATTATAAATAATAAAGGTGAAGTAACAAATTTAATATTATCTGCCCAAAATAGACTTATTGGATTTATTAATAATCATATTCAAGAAATAAATGATAATTTTTTTCTATTCTTATTCAGCATAGAATTAAAATATTTTGAAGCTAGAAATTTAGTAAAAATCGGAGATAGATTTTTAAATGGTGGTTGTCATGTTAAAGTATTTATAGCCCCTAAGCTAAAAGAGGTTGGAATAGGATTTTTAGCCGCTAACAGAAATGAACTTGAAATATTAGATTGTCCTAATTTAGAAAAAGTCGGATATAACTTTTTAAAGGAACATGATAAATATAGAATTAATTTATTTGATAAAAGAGTTACATCAAAATCAAGAGTACAATATGCAAAAGTTTTAATAAAAAATAAAGTAAATACACTAAGATGGGCATTAAAACGTTAAATATACTTATTCACACAAAATTATAGTAATTTTATAATAAAATCTACAATTTTAATTTATATTTTGTTAGTTTTATCAATAAAATTACTTATATTAAAAAGTAGACAATAAAAATCTACTTTTTTTAATATTTATTCTTTAATAATACCATCTAAACTAAATGATTTAGTATCTGTTATATAAACATCTTGTATAGTACCTATTAAATCTTTATTACATAAAACATTAACTAATTTCATAGTATCTGTATATCCATATAATTTATTATTATCTTTTTCACTAATACCTAATAATAATACTTTTACTGTTTTATTTAAATATTTTTTATTATTTTCTAAAGAATATTTATTTACTAATTCATTTAATGTTTTAAGTCTACTTTCTTTTTCTTCTAAACTTACTTTATCTTCCATTAAAGCAGCAGGAGTTGATTCTCTTTTAGAATAAATAAAAGTAAATGCTCCATCAAATTTACATGTATTAACTACATCTAAAGTTTCTTTAAAATCTTCATCTGTTTCATTAGGAAAACCTACTATTATATCAGTAGTTATAGAGACATTTTTAACTTTACTTTTTATTTTATTATATAATTCTATATATTCGTCTTTTGTATAACGTCTACCCATTAATTTAAGTATTCTATCACTACCACTTTGTAAAGGTAAATGTATATAAGGCATAATATTATCGTATTTAGCGATTATATCTATCATTTTATCTGTAAAATCCCATGGATGACTTGTTACAAATCTAATTCTTTCTATATTAGTTTTTGCAACTAATTCTAATAAACTACTAAAATCTAATTCGTTTTCTAAATCTTTTCCATATGCATTAACATTTTGTCCTAATAAAGTTATTTCTTTATAACCTAAATTAATTAATTCATTAACTTCATCTAATATATCTTTACTTTTTCTACTTCTTTGTTTACCTCTAGTATATGGAACTATACAATATGTACAAAATTTATCACAACCATACATTATATTAACCCAAGCAGTGTATTTGCTATCTCTTATATAGTGATTACCTATTTCTATTACTTCTCCTTCTTTACTATAAACGTTTATATTTAAATTTTTAGTTTTATTAAGTAACATTTTAGGAAATTCATTTATATTATGAGTACCAAATACTATATCTATATATTTATGATTTTTTAATATTTCATTAACTACCCCTTCTTCTTGAGCCATACAACCACATAATGCAATAATTAAGTTTTCTTTTTCTTTTTTTAAATGTTTACATCTTCCTAAGAAACCAAATACTTTATCATGGGCATTTTCTCTTATAGCACAAGTATTAAGTATTATTAAATCAGCATCATCCATTTCATTAGTTTCTATATATCCAATACTTTCTAACAATGATTTAATTTCTTCAGAATCATGTACATTCATCTGACATCCATAAGTTCTAATATAATATTTTAAACCTTTAAATGTATTATTATTTATAATATTATCATATATATATGATACTTTATTTTTAGTTCTTTTTTTAGCTTCTAACATATTAGGTAAATTCAATTTAATCACTTCCAAACTTCTTGTATTATAACACTTATAAATATATAAGTAAATTTAAAAAATACTTAGTATTAGTAAGTATTTTATATTTTTCTATATAATCCTATTGCAACTCCTAATATTTTACAATTAGGTAAAATAATTGGACTCATTGTATCATTTTCAGGTTGTAATCTTATATGATCATTTTCTTTATAAAAAGTTTTTAGAGTAACTTCATTGTCATCTGTTACTGCTGCAACAATTTCTCCATTTTTAGCAACTTGTTGTTTTTTTATAATTACTATATCTTTATCATATATTCCTACATTTATCATTGATTCTCCAGAACATTTTAGTGTAAATACATTTTCTTTTTTTGGTACTAATGATGCTGGTAAATCAAAAAATTCATTTGGTTGTTCTATAGCCTCTATAGGATTTCCACAAGATATTTTTCCTAATAATGGTACTTTAATTAATTTTTCGCTTTTATCTTCATATTCATTATCTACTAATAATTCTATTGTTCTAAATTTATTAGATACTTTACTAATTATTCCTTTTTCTTCTAATTGTTTTAAATGACTATGAACAGTAGCAGGACTTTTCAAATCCATACCTTTACATATTTCTCTTACTGAAGGAGAAAATCCATATTTTGCCTTATATTTCTTTATAAATTTTAAAGTTTCAGCTTGTTTGTTTGTTATTTTTTCCATAATTAACCTCTTTTCTAAAAATATATTAACATGTTTTTTACAGTTTGTCAAACAAATGTTTTAATTTTATATTGACACGAACATTTATTCGTATTATTATTAATATGTAAGAAGGAGGTAATATTATGAAAAAATATTTATTTGAGTATAAGGAGGTTATAATTTTTTATCTATCAATAATACTATGTTTTATATTTCTTTATTTTAGAATGAAATACTTAAATTATTAAGTTTTTTTTATTTAATGTATTTTTTCTTCTATAAGTTTATTTTCTTTTTCTAATTCTTTAAGACTTTTTTCTGGAGTTGGTAAATTTTCTGGCATTGTTCCGCCTAATTCTTTTATTGTTTTCCTTATTTTGTTTCCAACTTCATAATGCGTTTTGTTAGCATCTTTTTCTGTTTTTATTTTTTCTCTTTTTAGTTTAGATTCTGTTTGTGAAATACGAAATAAATTTGCAACAAGTTCTTCACTACACATATTGTCTAAAATATCTTCTCTATATCTTAATTTTTTTCTTTTGGCAATATCATCTGCTGTTTCTCCATTATATAATCCTTTATAACCATAGTTATGAAATTTATCAAAATTTTTAACACCAGCCCTTTTAGCTGTCTGATTTAGTGAATAATTTCCTTTTCGTGTTAAATTTCTTTGATAAAATCTTTTTTCATCTTCAGATAATTCACTATACTCTTTTTCAGTAATTTCTTGTTTTCTAGTTTGTACTGCAAAATATGTTTGTGCTAATGCAACAATTTTTAGTCTAGGATTAGCATTTTGAGCTATAAGATAGCAAGCATATCGCGTTAATTTATAATCCTTTTTTTCTCTTTTTGCGCCAGAACCTATTTCTACCATTTTGTTGTTAACAACGAAATGGTCAATATCAGCTATTTCAGAGTTTTGACAAGCTATCTTTGCTTTTTCAATTACTGCATCAAAATATCTCCAGTCTTTATAACTTAAAACTTCCATTAACTCTCTTGCATACCAAAATTCAATACCATATTCATCAATATGTTTTATACTTTCAAATGTTTTGTCACTTTTTTCAATTTTTAAAATTTTTTCTTTCATCATTATTCCCCCTTATAATTAAATTGTATTATATAAACATTTGTTGATAAACTTTTATTTAATTTTATATAAAATTTTTTATTAATGTATTTTATCTTCTATAAATTTATATTTATTTTCTTTTTCTAATTCTTTAAGACTTTTTTCTGGAGTTGATAAATCTTCAGGCATAGTTCCACCAAGTTTCTTGATGGTATCTCTTACTGCTTTACCAACTTTATAATGAGTACTTGTTGCGATTTGTTCATTTGGTTTTTCTTGTTTTTCTAGCAATGCTTCAGTTTGAGTAATTCTAAAAATATTAGCACCTAATTCAACACTACTCATATTATCAAGTATATCTTCTCTATATCTTAATCCTTTTCTTTTTGCAATATCATTTGCAGTTTCACCATTATATAATCCTTTATATCCTGCATTTGTAAATGTATCAAAATTTTTTACTCCTTTTTCTTTTGCAACTTTATAAAGAATTTTATTTCCATCCCTTGTTTGTTTACGTCTATATAGTCTTTTTTCATCTTCAGATAATTCGCTATATTCTTTTTCAGATAATTCCATTTTTCTTGTTTGAATAGCAAAATAAGTTTGCCCCAACGCTACCGCTTCAAATTTTGGATTTGCATTTTGAACAATTAAATAACATGCATATCTTGATAATTTATAATCAATTATGGTCTTTGTTGTAACGCCTGCTTTTACGATTTTGGGGTAAACTACAAAATGGGAGTTTATAGAATTGTTACTTTGACTACAAGCAATTTGTGCTTTTTCAATTATTGCTAGAAATAATCTCCATTCTTTATAACCAAGCATGGATTGTAATTCTCTTGCTAACCAATACTCATTACTATATTCATCAATATGTTTTATACTTTCAAATGTTTTGTCAGTATTTTCAATTTCTAAAATTTGTTTTTTCATCATTATTCCCCCTATTTTTTATGTCCTAACTAAATTGTACAGTCAAAACGTTTGTTTGTAAAGTTTTTATTTAATTTTATATAAAATTTTTTACAAAAAAAGACTGAATGAAATTATTTCATTTCATTACAGCCTCTTTAATATAAGTATTTTTTATTTATGTCTACAACTTAGAGTTCACATTATTTTTAGTTCTCTATATATTTTAATACTTCTTCCTTATCTGATAAATGATGTTTAGTATTACCTATTATTTGATAATCTTCATGCCCTTTACCTAATATTAATAAAGTATCATTTTTATCTAACATATCAAGTCCTTCTTTTATAGCAAGTTTTCTATCATAGATAATTTTATAATTATCTTTTTTTATACCTTTAACTATATCATTCATAATATTTTCTTCTGATTCTGTTCTTGGGTTATCATTAGTTAATATAACAAAATCTGATAAATTAGTTGCAATTTCACCCATTATAGGTCTTTTTTTAGGATCTCTATCTCCGCCACAACCAACTATTGTAATAATTTTACCTTTATTCATTTCTTTATGTGTTTCTATTATTTTTTCAACTGCATCAGGTGTATGAGCATAATCAATTATTGCAACACCTTCTTTAACTTTAATTGCTTCATTTCTACCATTTGGTGGATATATAGAATTCGTTATTTTTATTATATCTTCTATAGAATAACCTATATTATTTATAAATGCTAAAGCAGTAATATAATTATATATATTAAACTTACCTAATAAGTTAGTTTCTATCTTGTATAATTTATTTTTATATTTTAATTCTATATTAGTAGTTAAATTATTGTATTTATAATTTATTATTTGATAATCACTTTCTTTAAAACCTAATGTTTTAAAATTATTACATTTAAAACATAATCCATATTCATCATCTATATTAGATATCATTACACCATCTTTTTTTAAATAATTAATTATTTTCTTTTTACATTCTAAATAATTTTCCATTGTTTTATGATAATCTAAATGATCTTCTGTTAAATTAGTAAATCCTGCTACATCAAATTTAATTCCATTAATTCTTTCATAAGATAATGCATGACTACTTACTTCCATTACAATAACTTTTACCCCTAATTCTTTAGCCTCTAATATTAAATTATATAATAAAAGTATATCAGGTGTTGTATTAGGTAACTCACGAATAAATTCACTGTTGATATAAAAACCTATTGTACCAATATATGCATTTTTTACTCCTAATTTAGTTAACATTTGACTAGTTAAATATGCAGTTGTTGTTTTACCATTAGTTCCTGTTATTCCAATAAATTTTAAATCATTAAAATATTTACTATAATTATTTACTAAATAATCATTTAAATATTTTTCACAATTTTTAACTATTAAAGTTTCAACAGGATAATTCCCATGTTCTGCTACTATTTTAGTTGCGCCATTTTTAATAGCAGTATCTATATAATCATGCCCATCTACTGTATGTCCTTTTATTGCAACAAAAGTATCATTTTTTAAAACTTTTCTTGAATCTGTTTTTATATTTAACATAAATACCTCCATTTAAATATAATTTTCTAATATTTTTTTAATACCAGTATAAGGCAATGTAACACAAGTTTTTCTATTTTGTTGTTTATATATATCAGTAAAACATTCTGCTTCTCCTAAAAGACTTTCATCATATTCTAATTCATTAACCATATTCATAAAATTATCTATATAATTAATTGCATCTTTGACACTTTTTCCAATTATATTTTTAAGCATTATTGAAGTACTAGAAGTAGATATAGCACAAGCTTCTCCATTAAAATGTATATCTTTTATGATATTATCTTCAACTAATACATATAAATCTATATTATCTATACATGAAGCATTATTAGTGTTTACTTTTTCATAATTTAATTCATCACTACCATCTTTATTAAAAGGGTATTTATAATTATCTAAAATTATTTCTCTTTTTAGTTCATTATCCATTTAAATCATTTCTTTCATTATTCTTTCTTTATCACTTATTAATTCTATAAATTTATCTATTTCTTCATAAGTATTATAAAAATATAAACTTACTCTTAAACTATTTTTTACTCCAGTTTTATTTTTTAATATTTTAGCACAATGATTACCTGCTCTTACACATATATTATATTTATTTAAGTAAAATGCAACATCTTGACTAAATATACCATCTATATTAAATGATACTATTCCTGAATCGCTTTCTAAGTTTATTATATCTACATAATTTAGTTTAATCAACTTATCTATTAGATAGCTTTTTAATTTTTTTTCATAATTATTTATATTATCCATACCAATACTATTTAAATAATCTACTGCAGCACCTAATCCTATTGCACCTGCTATATTAGGAGTACCTGCTTCTAATCTTGTTGGAATATCTTTTAAATATACTTCACTAGGACTATCAAATGATTCATTCATTCCACCACCTAGTCTTACAGGATTAATTCTTTCTAAAAATTCTTTTTTACCATATAGTACACCGATACCTGTTGGTCCACACATTTTATGTCCTGAAAATGCTAAAAAGTCTATATCACTTTTTTTAACATCTACTTTTTTATGAGGTACTAATTGTGCGCCATCAATTACAACAAATATATCATTAGCATGAGCATATTTACATATTTCATCAATAGGACGTTCATCTCCTACTACATTAGTTATTCCTGCAATACTTATTACTTTTGTTTTACTAGTTATTGCTTCAATTACATTTTCCATAGTTACATGTAAATTATCATCTAAATCTATATAATTTATAACAATACCAGATTCTTCACATAATTTAAACCATGGAAGTACGTTAGATGCATGTTCACTTTTAGTTAGTAATACTTCATCACCAGGTTCTAAAAAATTTTTAAAGAATCCATTAACTATCATATTCATAGAATCTGTTGTTCCTGATGTAAAAACTATTTCTTCACTTTCTGCATTAATAAAATTTGCTACTTTTTTTCTAGCAGTTTCATAATTAACATCTACTTTGTAACTGATAGTATAATCTCCTCTATGAGCATTAGCAGAATAATTTTTATAATAATCATCTATTGCATCAATAACTTTATTAGGTTTAAAAGTAGTAGCCCCATTATCAAAATAAATAATGTCACTATTTAACATAGGAAAGTCTAATCTTACATCTTTCACATTATCACCTCCTAATTTTTTATAATACTATTTAAAAATCCTTCTTTTATTAATTTAATACTATTAATTTTATCTATTCCTTTAGAATTTAAATAAAATAAATAATCTTCATCTATATTAGTAACACTAGTACTATGATTTGCAATTACATTTTTAGTATCTATATACATATTTGGTAATATTATACTTTTTCCATTATCTATATTCATTATTTTTATATTTTCATATAATTCATTATCAAATGTATTTTTTAATACTTTACCATTAACTATAATATTACTTAAACCTATATTATTTATACCATGTATATTTATTACATTTTTAGAATTATTACCTATTAAATTAATATTAATAGTTATATTATATTTATTATTATTTAAAAAACTATGATTATATATTACATTACTATTATTATTTTGTTCTATATTTATAATATAATTATCTTTATTTAATTCATTATATTCATATATAATTACTTTTGCATTATTAACTTTTATATTTAAAGTACTAATTAATTTATTATTTATTTCTATTATAGAATCCTTATCTATATTTAAATTTATAAAACTTTCATTATCTAATATTATTTTATTCATAAACTTGATTCTTTCTTACTATATTTACCCTATTATAACCATATTTTTCTATTTCTTCTGCTAATTTATAATCTCCTGTTTTTATAATAGTACCATTATTTAATATATGTACATAATTAGGTTTTAAAGTTTTTAATATATTTGTGTGATGTGTAATTATTAACATAGACGCATTATGTGTTTCAAAATATTCTTTTAATGAATTAGTTATTATATTTAAATTATCTATATCAACTCCAGAATCTATTTCATCTAAAAGTATTAAATTTGGCTCTAATACCCATAAATGCATAAGCTCATTTTTCTTTCTTTCTCCACCTGACATAGATTCATTAATACCTCTATGTATAAAACTTTTATCTATATTTAATTTTTCACATACATTATTTATTATTTTAGAAAATTCTATAGGATTATAATGTTTATTTTTTATTGATTCTAATGCTACTTTTAGCATTTCAGAATTTTTAACACCTTCTATTTCAATAGGATTTTGATTAACTAAATAAAGTCCCATTCTTGCTCTACTAGTAGAGCAAGAATGGGACTTTATT
>CANRDR010000033.1 GCA_947629425.1 uncultured Bacilli bacterium
ACAAATAATAATTTTAAAGAAAATGTAATTAATGTAGATAACATAGTTATTGTTGATTTTTTTGCAGAATGGTGTGCACCATGTGATTTATTAGCACGAATTCTTAAAGAATTACAAAATGAGTATAAAAATATAATAAAAATCGTAAAAGTAAATGTAGAAAAAGAAAAAGAACTAACAGACAAATATAAGATTCAAAATCTTCCAACACTATTATTTTTTAAAAATGGAGAATTAAAAACAAATATAATTGGATGCAAACCAAAAGAAATTATAGTTTCAATTATAGAAAATTTAAAATAATATGATAAAAGAGAACTATAAATTTTTAATATGTTCTCTTTTATTCTGGCATTAGATTTTCAAAAAAAATTTTTGAATAAATCTCTAACTATATAAAAATTAATAAGTTTTTTTAAAAGTATTGAAATTTGTTGAAAAATGTAGTAGAATATAGCTAAATTTTAGAAATTAATATATTAATTACAAAAGACAAGTAAAGAGCTTGTCTTTACTTATAGAATGTAATTTTAGATATAATTTATACAGTAAATTTAATATTGGGTAGCAAAAACTTATTAGGGGGAATAATAATGGTAACAAAAATCATATTCACTAATAAAATAGTTTTAGTAAAGTTAATTTAGAGTAACAAGGATTTCTTGTGCTCTTTTTTTGTAGTTAAAGGAGATAATTGTATGAAACCGATAGGAATAGTTTGTACTGAATTTAATGTAGATAAAAATGGATATAAACAAAAGGTAAATATGGTATCAAATGCATATATAGAAATGTTAACTAAAAATGATGCTATTCCAATTTTAATAACTCCACAAATGGAAATGCAAAGAGTTAATGAAATAGTTGAAATGATTGGCGGAATATTATTTATTGGTGGAGAAGATATAAAACAAGGATATTATGACAAAGAATTAATGGTTAAAGAAATATCGAAAAGAGATGAAATCGAAATCGAATTATATAAACAATGCAAAGAAAAGAAGATTCCAATTTTAGGAGTATGTAGAGGATTACAAATTATAAATGTTGCAGAAGGCGGAACTCTAGAAGAAGTACCTACAAAAGGTTCTATAAAACATACTATAGATGATGATGGTTTTATTAATTATCATGATATATATATAGAAAAAGATTCAAGTCTAAAAAAGATTATGAAAGTTGATAATTATTCAGTATGCTCGATGCATCATCAAAAAATAGCTAAATTAGGAAACAACCTAAAAATATCTGCAAAATCAGAAGATGGAGTTATTGAAGCTATTGAATCAGATGATAAAAGTTTTGTTATTGCATTTCAAGGACATATTGAGAAAAATATAAAAAATTTCAAGAGATATGATAATGTTATTAAAGAATTTTTAAAAAATGTACCTAATGATATTTAAAGGTAGTAAATATATTAAGAAAGAAGGATATAAAAATGGAAAAGAAAAATTTTAAAGAATTACCTATATATAAAAATAAAAAAAGTGGAGAATTTCTTGTAAAAAAAGATATTGTAGATAATTTTCCTAAAAATTTTGGTATTAGTGAAAAAGATAATGATAACATTGAATATGCTACTACTTCTGGTACTACATCTAATAGGATGGAAATAATACGACCAAAAGGATGGTGGCAAGAAGAATATAAGAGAACATATCAAAATAATGTATTATTAAAAGAGTATTTAGAAAATCAATATAAAAAAGCAATTTTTACAACTGCTCAATGTTCAAATTTAATTTGCTTTATGGATAAATTACCAATGGAAAAAAGAATAATAGGTAATACTTTATATGTAAATAGTACATTTAATCCATGGACTTGGACAAAAGAAGATATTAAACAAATTACAAAAGAATTAAATTTGTTTAAACCATATTATTTAGATGCAGATCCAATATATTTAGCAATATATTTACTATTATATAATAAATATAAAATACAAGAAAAATTATATATACCGAAAGTCATAACTTTAAGTTATGAATATGTAAATAAAAATATAAGAAATTATATTGAAGAATGCTACAAAACAACTGTATTGAATCTTTATGGAACAACTGAATTTGGATATGTTTTTATAGAAGAAAATGGTAAAATGAAATTATGTCCAGATTTAATAGATGTAAGACTTGAGCCAATTGATTTAAATAATGATATATATTCAATAATAATAGATAGTTGTAAAAATGAATATATGCCATTAATTAATTACAGAGTAGGAGATATGATTCAAGCTACTAAAGATGAATATAATAATTTTTCAAAAAATAAGATAATTTCAAGAATGGCAGGAAGAGAAAAAGATTATAATAAAATAAAATTGCCAGTAACAATAATAGATGATATTTTTAATAAGTATAAAGATATTTTAGTTTATCAATTACAGTATGTTTCAGAAAACAAATTAATTATTAGATACGAAACTAAGAACTTTGAAAATCTTTCAAAAGAAGATGAAGACAAATTATTATTAGATATATCAAAACTAAATATTGGTGAACCACAGATAAAACATGTTCAGGCAATATCGCCAGAGCGTTCAGGAAAATTTGCAATTATCAAATTTTGGGAGGAATAAAAATTGAAAGATTTAAAACAAGATTTCTATATGAAAGAAAGTAGTAATAATGGTAAGAAACTAGTTTATTTTGATAATGCATCTACAACATTTAAACCAAAACAAATGATTGAAGCGATAACTGATTATTATAAAAATTATACATCTAATGTATATAGGGGAGATTATTTAAACTCTGAAAAGGCATCTATGAAAGTAGATGAGTGTAGAGAATATGTTTCAATATTATTAAATAGTATGTCTGAAGAAATAATATTTACACATAATTGTTCAGATTCTCTAAATATGATCTGTAATATGTTAGACTTGAAAAAAGAAGATAGAGTTATTTGTTCAGATATAGAACACCATTCAAATTATTTACCATGGAGAAATAAGTGTGATTTAAAGATAGCGAAAACAGATGAATTTGGGACATTAGATTTAAAAGATTTAGAAGAAAAACTAAAAAAATATTCTCCTAAAATAGTTTCTATAACTGCAGTTTCTAATATAACAGGAAATATTCAACCTATAAAAGAAATTTGTAAGTTAGCACATAAATATAATAGCATTGCTGTTATAGATGGTTGTCAATATATTCCACATAATGCTATTGATGTAAAAGATGTTGATTGTGATTTCCTTGCATTTTCTGCTCATAAAATGATGGGACCAACTGGTGTTGGGATACTATATGGAAAAATGGAATTATTGAAAAAATGTAAAATCATAAAGTTTGGGGGTGGTATGGTAGATAAAATTACAGATGACAATATAAGATATAAAGAAATACCAGATTGTTTTGAATGTGGAACACCTGCAATTGAAAATATAATTGGTTTTTCTTATTCATTGAGATACATACTAGATATAGGATATAAAAGTATTGAAGAACATATGAAAGAATTGGATGCTTATATGTATGAAAAATTAAAGGAAGTTGATAATATAGAATTAATATTTCCGATTTCAAATCAACATGTTCCAATATTTACATTTAAATTTAAAAATGAAAACTTAGATATTCACTATGTTGCTAAAGTTTTATCCGATGCATATAATATAGCTGTTTCTGCTGGTTACCAGTGTAATCAGCCGTTATACAAAAAATTTGGTGTAAAGGGTGGAATCAGAGTATCCTTATATATATATAATACTAAAGAAGAAATTGATTACTTTATAGAAAAAATAAAAGAATTCAAATAGTATTATTATATTGGAGGGAATAATAAAAAATGAAAAGATTAGCTAACATAGAATTAACAAATAATTGTAGGGCAGACTGTAGTATGTGTCCAAGAGATGTATTAAAAGATTTTGGATTTATTGATTTACAAACAGTAGATGACATAGTAGAGCATCTACAAAAATATGACTTATCAGAAGTATCTATTTCAGGAAGAGGAGAGCCTACATTTCATCCTCAACTTATAGAAATATTAAAAAGATTAAAAAGATTAAATGCACCTTTATCTATTGTTACAACTACAGATGGTTTGAAAGGACAAAAATTATATGATTGCTTAGATAATGTAGATATATTAAGAATTTCTGTCAGTTCAAGAGATAGAGAAACATTTAAAAAAGTTCATAGAGGTTTAGACTATGATAAAACATGGGATACAATTAGTAAAGCAATTGATTATAATAAGGAAAAACTTAATATTCATTTAGTAGGTGGACAAGATTGTTATGAACATATTGAAGGAACAATAGATTATTTTAAAGATAGAGGAGTAAAAAATATACATATTTTTCCGTTATGGAATAGAGGTGGCACAATAGAAGAACAAGATATAAATTCAAGAAGAAAAAAAATAGTAAAACAATATCAAATTGATTTTTCAGAAGATGAATACATGGATGGAGAAAAGGTAAAATTGTTGGAAGATTCAAGTTATTGTCCTATTGGAGATAGTAGTATAATGGTTAATTACAAAGGACAGATGATAGGATGTTTCCAAGACTTTGCGAATAGAACGATTGTTGGATATGTTAAAGACAAAAACTTAAACTTTGTTGCTAAAAGAGGTACTTTGTTGTCTAAGATGCCTGTTTGTAAAGATTGTAATTCAAGAAAGGCTGTAACAACTAAATATGAAGAATTTGATGAAGAAAGATAATATATATTCACTTATTTTTACTGAATTATTTTCAAAGTTCAGTAAGAACTCTAATAGAACAATTGGGGTAGAAATTGAGTTGCCTATAGTTAGTAATAAAACTATAAAAATGGATTATATTCAACAACTTTTTAATTACTTAATAGAAAATAAGAAGTTTGAAATTGAAAATATAGACAATGACAAAAATATAATTAGTATTGTAAATAAAGATAATAAAGATAAAATTTCTTTAGAATATTCAGTAAATACATTAGAATTTTCTTTAAAAGAAGATTGTAATATATGCAATATAAAAAACAGAATGGATAATTATATAGATATTATTCAAACCTATTTTAAGCAATTTGAATATAAATTAGTAGGCAATGGTATAAATCCTAACTACAAAAAAATAAATAGACATTGTATAAATGAGGATAGATATTTAATTATTGAAAAATTATTGAAAGATAACAAAAATAACAATGAATTATTTAACGAATTTTGCTCATATATATGTAGTATTCAAACACATTTATCGCCTACAATTGAAGAATTACCAGATGTAATAAATGTGTTATCTGATCTTGAATGGGTAAAAGGATATTTGTATGCAAATTCATATATGGATGAATTAAAATGTAATCTTGCAAGAGATTATTTATGGGAAATATCAAATTTTGAAAAGTGTAATACAGGTATCAATGAACATTATAGAACAATAGATGACATAGTAAATAATTACAAAATGAGGAAAATGCATTATGTTAAAAGAAATGATAAATATTATATAATAAATTCTATGCCTATTGAAAAGTATTTTCAAAGTAAAAATGTTATAGGTAAAGATTACAAAAATAATTTAGTTACTATAATACCATCAAATAATGATATTCATGATTTTCGCTCATATAAAAATGTAGAGATTACTAGAAGAGGTACAATTGAAGTTAGGGGTGATTGTACACAGGAATTAGACAATCTATTTGAATTGGTAGCATTTAATGTAGGAGTATTGTGCAAGTATAAAAATATCAGTAAATTAATCGAAAAGTATGGATTTGAATATGATTATAAAGAAAGAAGAAAGAGAATTACATTAAATAATGAAATTGATAAAAATGAAAGTGATTTTATATGCGAAATTATTAATTTAGTATATTTAGGGTTGAAAGAACGAGGATTTAATGAAGAAAAATTATTAAAAAAAATAAATGAAATGAGGGAAAATAATGAAAAAAGTAGGGTTATGGTTCTATGAAAATGAGAATGGTATTCTTGTAAAGAAAAAAATAATTGAGAAATTAGAAAAAAAAGGATATGAAGTGTATGCTAATTTTGATATGAGAGAATGTTATATAAAAAATGGTAAAGTATATGCAAAAGATGGATATTGCTTATCTAATCTTGATATATTGTATCATATGAATGCAGATGAACAAAATTCATATCAAAATGATATATTAAAAATGTTAGAAATATCTGGTGTTCATGTATTCAATGACTATAATACTTTTATGAGATGTAAAGATAAATTAATCGCAAATATGATATTAAGGCAAAATGGAATAACGGTTCCAAATTCAATGTTAATAAATAATCATATTAGTAAAGATATTGTTAATGAGTTTATTTTAGAAAGTGGAGGAAGTGTATTAATAAAACCTAGAACTAATCATGGTGGAAAAGGAATTATTAAGGTTGATTCTGTTGAACAATTTTGGGACATTTATACTGCGACAGCGAATGTTTTTGATAATTATTATTTAGAACAATATATAGAATTTGAAAATAATGATTATAGAATAGAAATATTCGATGGTGAAGTGATAGGAGGTTATAGTAGATCTAAGAGTGGTTCATATAAAACTAATGTTAGTTCTGGTGGAGGAATGTTAGAAATTCCAGTTTTGGAAGAAGTAAAACAAATAGGATTAAAGGCAGCTAAAGTATTAGGTATTACAACAACGATTATTGATATGATAAGAAGTAAAAAAAATAATAAATTGTATATATTAGAAGTTAATCCTATGATGGGAATATTTATAGAATCAGCTATGAAGTCAGGTGCAAAACTTCCTGCTCAAGAGAATATACCAGAACAATTTAGAACAGATGAAATAAAAATGAACAAAATAATAGAATATATAGAACAATATTTAAAAAAAGAAAATAAATAGTTATAAAATAGGGGGGAATTTATGAAGAAGAGAATTATTAGTGTAGCAATTGTTGTTTTAATTATTATTGTAAGTATTGTAATAATTAAATCAACAAGTAATGGTATGAAATATAAAATAGGAATTGCACAATTTGCTGCTCATGCTTCATTAGATACATGTAGAAAAGGATTTATTGAAGGATTAAAACAAGATGGCATAATTGAGGGAAAAAACTTAAAAATTGAATATCAAAATGCTAATTCCGATGGTGGAACGGCAAACTTAATATCAAATACATTTATATCTCATAATAATGATTTATTGTTAGGAATAGCCACACCTATGGCTCAGTCTTTGTATAATGTAGCCCAAAATACGGATGTTCCAGTATTATTTTTAGCAGTAACTTTTCCAGAAAGTGCAGGATTAATTGATGGTAATGTAACTGGGACAAGTGATAGATTTTCTCCGGATAAAAGATTGCAATTAATAAAATCAATTATACCTAATGTGAAAAAAATTGGTGTGATTCATAGTACAAGTGAAATTAATGCTGATTATTCTTTGAAAGAATTACAAGATGTAGCTGATAAATATGATGTACAAATAATTGATAAAGGTATTTCAAGTTCAGGGGAATTACAACTTGCTGCTGAATCTATTGCTAAGGAAGTAGATTGTTTCTGTTTAGTCATTGACAACACTATAACAGCTTCTGTTTCTGTTTTAATTGATGTTGCAAATAGAAATAATATACCTGTTTTTTGTAATGAAGAAAATGAAGTAAAATTGGGTGGATTGGCATGTGATGGTATTGACTATTATAATTTAGGAATTGAAACTGGAAAAATGGCTAGTAAGATTCTTAAAGGAGAAAGAAAAGCTAGCGAAATGAAATATGAGTGTATTGAGGATACAAAAATATATATAAATACTAATACATTTAAAATGCTTAATATAAATATTCCAAATGATTTATTAGATAAAAGTGTAGATGTAATTAATAATGATTAGAAAAAATAGTAGAGGTATTAAATGAATATTTTAATTGGAGTAATAGAACAAGGCTTAATATATGCTATTGCTGCCTTAGGTATTTATATTACATATAAAATTTTAGATTTTCCAGATTTAACTGCAGATGGAAGTTTTGTACTTGGTGCTGCTATAACAAGTAGTTTAATTATTAATGGAGTTAACCCATTGATTTGTATTTTTATATCGGGTATATTTGGATTTTTAGCTGGAATAACAACTGGGATAATACATGTGAAATTTAAAGTTAGAGATTTATTAGCAGGAATTATAACAATGATGGCGTTATACTCCATAAATTTAAGAATTGTTGGAAAAGCTAATGTAACGTTAATGAATATGAATGATATTTTTAATATGTTGAATGTTCCAGTAGTTATGATAATGATAGTTATAGTTTTGATAATAAAAATACTATTAGACTTATATTTTAAAACTAAATCTGGATATCTACTAAAAGCAGTAGGAAATAATCCGAATGTTGTAATTTCATTGGCTAGGAATGATGGAAATATAAAGATATTAGGACTAGCTATTGGTAATTCTTTAGTGGCTATAAGTGGAAGTTTACTTTGTCAACAACAGGGATTTTTTGAGATAACTATGGGAAATGGTGTAATGGTTATGTCTTTGGCATCTGTAATAATTGGATTAACTATATTTAAAAATATAAAATATATTTCTGATACTACATCAGTAATCATTGGAAATATTTTATATAAGGGATGTGTTTCTTTAGCTTTGCTAATTGGTTTTGAAGCCTCTGATATAAAATTAATTACTGCTACTTTATTCCTTGTAGTTCTAATTACAAGTAGAAACAAAATATTTGAAATTAGAGAGAGGAGAAAAACATGATTAGATTAGAAAATGTAAGCAAAACATATAACATAGGCACTAATTTTGAAAAAAATGTTTTAAAAGAATTTAATTTATCTGTCAAAAAAAATGATTTTGTTTCAATTGTTGGACCAAATGGTAGTGGTAAAACTACATTATTTAATATTATATGTGGAAGTATTGATATAGATAATGGAAAAATATTTTTAGAAGATAAAGAAATAAGCAAAATAAAAGAATTTAAAAGATATAAATATATAGGTAGAGTTCATCAGAATCCATCTGTTGGAACATGTTTGAATATGACAATATTAGAAAATCTAGCTCTTGCAGATAACAAAATGAAACATTATAATTTAACATGGGGAATTGATAGAAAGAAAATAGATGAATATAAAGAAAAATTAAAGATGTTAGAATTAGGATTAGAAGAACACTTGAATACTAAAGTTCAAAACTTATCAGGAGGACAGCAACAGGCAATATCTTTAATTATGGCAACAATGAACCCAATAGATATTTTAATACTTGATGAACATACTGCTGCTTTGGATCCTAAAACAGCAGAAATAATTATGAAACTTACAGATAAGATAATTAAAGAGCAAAAAATTACTACATTAATGATTACTCATAATTTAAAGTATGCAATAAATTATGGTAATAGATTATTGGTTATGAAACAAGGACAAATTGTTTTAGATAGAAAAGGAAAAGAAAAAAATAATACAACATATGAGGAATTAATAGATAAATTTAGTTGTATTTAATGTGTTGACAAATTATGTTAATTGTGCTACAATTTTGTTGATATAAATTATGAAAATATATACGAAAGAAAAAGCAAGAAAAAATAATACTATTTCTTGTTTTATTTTATTAAAAATAGATATTGTATAAAATAGTAGGAGGAATTTTAATGTTAGAAGGTAAATATGATGCTAAAGAAAGTGAAAAAAAATGGCAAGATTATTGGGAACAAACAGGCATATACAAATTTAATCCCAATGAAGAAAAAGATAAGATTTTTTCTATTGATAATCCACCACCAACAGTAAATGGTAAAATTCATATTGGACATGTATTTTCATATACACAAATAGAAATGATTGCTAGATATATGAGAATGAAAGGATATGATGTATTTTATCCTTTTGGATTTGATGATAATGGATTACCAACAGAAAGACTTGTAGAAAAACAAATAAAAAAGAAAGCAAATCAGTTAACTAGAGAAGAATTTACCAAATTATGTTTGGAAACAACAGCAAAATATGAAGAACAATTTAAAGAACTATTTAAATCACTTGGATTTAGTGCTGATTGGGATTATATGTATTCTACAATGGGAGAAAAAGCTCAACGTACATCACAAAAGTCTTTTATAGATTTATATAAAAAAGGAAAATTACATCATGAAGAGAAACCTTGTTTATGGTGTAGTGAATGTCAAACTTCAATTGCACAGGCAGAACTTGAAACAAAGGAAGTTGATACTAAATTTAATTATTTAAAATTTAGAGTTCCTGAATTAAACGAGGATTTAGAAATTGCAACAACAAGACCAGAACTATTACCAGGATGTGTCGCTGTTTTTGTAAATCCAAATGATCCTCAAAAAGCAAAATTCATAGGAAAAGAAATTGAAGTTCCTTTAATGGACTATAGTGTTAAAATTTTGGCTGATGATAAAGTTGAATTAGATAAAGGTACTGGAGCAGTAATGTGTTGTACTTTCGGAGATACAACTGATGTTGAATGGTGTAAACAATATAATTTACCAGTTAAACAAATTATTCAAAAAGATGGTACAATATCTAATGAAGTAGAAAATTATGGTGGAATGACTATAAATGAAGCTAGAAAGAAAATAATAGAAGATTTACGAGAGAATAATTATTTAATCAAACAAGAAGATTTAACACATCAAATAGGAGTTCATGAAAGATGTGGAACTCCTGCAGAATTTGTAAGAGAAAAACAATGGGAAATCGATTTGTTAGAAGATAAAGAAAGACTATTAAAAGCTGGTTCAGAAGTTAATTGGAATCCAAAATCAATGAAAGGTAGATATGATGACTGGGTAAAAAATATACAATGGAATTGGGGAATTTCTCGACAAAGATTTTTCGGAATACCTTTTCCAGTTTGGTATTGTAAAGGATGTGGGGAAACTGTTTTAGCAAAAGAGGAAGAGTTGCCAGTAAATCCACTTTCAAAAAATCCAAGTGAGCCTTGTCCTTGTTGTGGTGGAACTGATTTTGAACCTGAAAAAGATGTTATGGATACATGGGCAACTTCTTCATTAACACCTTTAATAAATGCTGATTGGGTTAATGATGAAAATGGAGAAATGATGAAAAAGATTTTTCCAATGTCATTAAGAGCTAATGCACATGATATTATTAGAACATGGGATTTTTATACAATAGCAAAAAGTTTATATCACACAGGAGAATTACCTTGGAAAGATATAATGGTAGCTGGGCATGTATTAGCTGAAAAAGGAGAAAAAATAAGTAAGAGCAAATGTAATTCTGGTATGGAACCAGAAAAATTATTACAGCAATATTCAGCAGATGCTATTCGTTATTGGACAGCGACAGGAAAGCTAGGAAATGATGTAATGTATTCAGATAAAACATTAAAAGAAGCAAATAAATTTATTAACAAATTATGGAATGTAGCAAAATTTGCAACAATGAACTTAGAAGATTATAATCCAAATGAAAGTGCAAACGTTGAATTATTGCCAATGGATCAATGGACATTAAGTAAATTAGCAAAAATGAAACAAGAATATGATGATTATTTTAGCAAATATGAACCTGGTTTGGCTTTAAATGCATTTCAAAAATATTTTTGGGATTACTGTGATAATTATGTAGAAATCGCAAAACATAGATTATATAATCCTGACTTGTATGGAGAAGATGCAAAAAAATCTGCTCAAAAAGCTACATATGATAGTATATTACAATTATTAAAAATGGGATCAGTATATTTGCCTCATGTTACTGAAGAAATATATCAAAATTTCTTTAGGGATAAGGAAAAAGCAGAATCTATACATACGATGCAACTTGATGATTTTCCATATCAAATAGATGAAGACTTAATAAAAAGTGGAAATACTGTTGTTGATTTAATTTCTAGAGCTAGAAAATACAAATCAGAAAATAATTTATCTTTAAAAGTTCCGATAAAATCAGCAAGTATGAATGTTCCAAAGGATCAAATGGAATTTGTTGAAAGTGCGATGATGGATATAAAAAATACAGCTAGAATTTCAGATGTACAAATTATAGAGGGAGAGCAACCAGATTTATTTGATATTGAGTTAGATGAAGAAGGAATAGCACAAATTAACGAAGAAAAAAGAAGAAAAAGTGAAGAAAAGAAGAAACAGAGAAAACAAGAAAAAGAAGCAAAAGCATTTGGAGAAGCAAGTTATGAAGAAACATACCAGAAACAAGATGTAGAAACAGATATAATCAAGAAAATGCTTGAAGAAGAAAGACAAGAAGAAACAGATAAAACAGATAAAACTTTATAGGGGGGCTATATAAATGAAAGAAAAATATATGAACGCTCTAACAGAAGTAAATGCAATAATTAATAATTCAAGTAATGAAGTGATAGATAAAATACCTACTAGATTCAGAAATTTTGTTAGTCAAAATATGAATAATAATTATAATGTTAATTTAGATTTAGATAAGAGCATAATAGAACAAAACATATCAAAAGAAGCAAAATCTATTATAGCATTAATATATAGAGATTATATTTGTTCAGCAGATAAGCGACAAGTTTTAATATATAATGAAGTAATAAAAAAACAAAGAGAAGAAGAATTAAAAAGAGAAAAATATAAAATAGTTTGGTAAAATTTTGTTATAATATAAATAGTATATGAAAATATAAAAACTCTTGTAATATTAATTTTATTATGTTAATAATAATTTTAACAGTTGAGATTCGGAAAACTTAAAGTAGGCTCATTTTTCGCATATAAGTATCGTTAAGGAGCCATAATATACAGACAAGCTAGTTTTAAAAAAACAGTTTGTCTGTATATTTTTGTTTCTCGATTTTTTCCCGACATAATAAGAAATATAAATGGATAAAATAATTAAAAATGGCAAAGTGCTCAAAATGAAACCTGCAAAAAATGGCAAATTGTTTAAAAGCAAACCTGCAAAAAGTGGCAAGAAATTATTGACTATTTATAGAAAATATGATAATATTCTTAGCAAAGGAGAAGTGA